>JALZUP010000202.1 GCA_023301505.1 Robiginitomaculum sp. | reverse complement strand
AACGGTATTGTGTATGGAAAGTCGCGTTTATTATATCCTTAGATTTTCCGCAGGAAAATCATAATAAAAATAGGCAACTCACTTTGTTTTAAGACTTATTTAAGCGATTTTCCATACACGGTGTTAGGCAAAGTATTTTTTATATTTATCGAAACTTGTCGTAATATCTCTCTAACAGCTTTGTAATTCTTTTTTTCTAAAAACTTATAAGTTTCATATTTTAATAAGAATTTAGTTTCTACTTTACTATAAACTAAATTCTTGTTATTCTTTTTAAAATTTACTTTCTTTTGTTCTAATCTATTAAACTCTTTTGTTATTTCTTTTTTATCTACATCAATTACAGAACATCTATGCGAATCATCATTTCGGATTTCTCGTATTTTGGTTATTTCCTGTTTATAGAACTTCTTTTTATCAAAGTAAAATTCTTTTTCGTACAAATAGACAAGAACATTAATGTTTAAATCACTTATTTTTTTAAACCCTTTTGTTTTTTCAATTGTTTTATATCGACTTTTAAAACTAGGATTGTTTATTAATAAATAATTAAGCAACAGCTCAATATTCTCAAATTTAGACCAATAATAATAATTTACTAAATTTTCAATTTGATAAAAAGCAGATGTACAGAAAGAAATGAATTTATCATTGTCCTTTAAGTTTTCAACCAATAGGAGCCTTTCCATTTTGTGATTATCCTCAATTAAACGTTTCTTAACGATATCATTTTTAATAAAATTATAATCAATTAAATTATTTAGCAAGCTAAATTTTTCAGTCAATTTTATAGAAACGTTATTGTCAATACCTTTAATTTGTCTTATAAATGAAATATGGCCTAATAAAACTTCTTTGAATGGAAAATCCATTTTTTTAGTGGGTTGATGTTTTTTGAAAACGTTAATTGCATATTCAAGTCCGCCTTTTTCCCAATTATTAAGCATTGCTCTAACTTTCTGAAGATATTCACGCTTGATATTCAACTTTTTATTTACAATCAAACCAGTTACTTGTTGTCTTTCTGTTGATTTTTGTAGTCTAGTTTTATCTTCATTCACAATAAAGTTTTCTTCTTGAATTATTTTAGAAACTTTGTTGATGAAAATATGCTTTAGAATATTTTTGTTACTTGAAAAAGTTACATCATCAGCATATCTTGTGTATTTTATATTTTTACTCAAGCTGATTTTAGTGAGTTTTCTATCTAATTTTTGAGTAACAATATTTGATAATATTGGTGAAGTTGGTGCTCCTTGAGGTAGTTGATTTTTATGAGTACAAAGATTTGCAATTATAAACGCTATTGGCTCTCTTTCGTTTTTAAGATTAAAAGGGTTTAATTCTAAAACAACTTTAACTCTTCTAAAATTTATTGAAGGAAAAAAGTCTTTTATATCAAGGTTTAAAACATATTCTTTTCCTATATGTGGTGTTGCATTTCTTATTATCCCTTTACCAAATAAAAACCCATTAGAGCTATAATGAGCATATGGCTCGAAAACAAGTTGAAGTAAGTAATTAATTAATTTTTGTACTCTTTTTAATATTTCATCAGGTGTTTTGATTTTTCGTTTTCCTCCATTTTTTTTAGGAATACTAAATTCTAAATACCTGTTGTCTTTTGTTTTGGATATATGGTATAACTGTTTTGAACTTATTGGCTTAAAAGCATTTTTATCTTTTAAATTATCGTTATTTTTTTCAATGAAATTTAATAATGAAACAAACTCATTTACAGAACTTATTTTATTAAATTTTTGAATTACTTTTTCACGAGAATTTTCATCTAAAAAGATACCAGACATATTCTCTTGTGTATGAACTTTGTTAAGTTATATATCATAAATAAATTAAAAAGAATTAAAAGTGAGATTATCTTAAATATTATAGTATTATAAAAATTAAGAATTTAAAAGATATAAAAAATTAAAAGTAATCAAAAGATGCAACTTCATTTATATCCTCACTTTAGAATTGACATTCCGATATCGTAATGCATAATCAATATTCTGGTATCTATAGTATTTCTGTTTTTTAGATGATTTTGGTTATATTTTGCCTAACGTTCTTGTATATGAGCAGTGCGGGCGAGAATAGCGAAAGCTATTCGGTTAAGCACAAGCTGATTTTTACAAATTTCGATTATTAATTTTTTTGGCAATAAGTCGAATTTGTGAAAATTCGGCGGTCTCCCAAATATACCCGAACTTTTAATTAAGCACAAACTCCCGCATTGATTATATACTTTGTTGCCCACAGTTTTTTTATCCAAAATCAGGGCTAAATACCTCGCTTTTCAAATCAAAATTTGTAGTCAAAAAATTAATTGTCCGCTCAACGTTGTCTTTCTTTTTTAAATCAATTATTGATTCACGTTTGGTATGTTTATCATTCAAAATGTTAATTTCAAAACTATTAAATTCCGTTGCTAAATCAGGTTTCGCAGCACTAAACCAAGCAAGTTTTTGAGATTTTTTAAATTTTAACACAGCAACTTTATGTGTTTTGGAAATATCAATTCTTTTTTTGAAAAACAATTTTTCACGAAAAAAAGAACCTCTATAAAGATTCGAGTTAATTTTTATGAATCCTCTTTTTAAGAATGCTATTGAGATTAATAAGAAATAAATAATCAGTAATATTATTAATGCTAAATAACCTTTATAATTCAGATTTGAATTCAAACTCATTCTAATCAATCCAACTATTCCGATTATAAAAGGAGCTCCAATATATAGTAGAAATGTGATTTTTTGATGAGTAGTGAACCTGTCTTCTAAAATTATTTTATCCATTAAAATGCTTTTTTTTAAATTGTGGGCAACG
>JALZUP010000201.1 GCA_023301505.1 Robiginitomaculum sp. | reverse complement strand
CCTTGGTTAAATTATTAGGACACAGCTTAAAGAAAAATTTCAAATTCTACGCGAAGAAGTTTAGCAAGAAGCCGAAGGAAATAGAAACCTGTGATAAGCCGGTCAGGCTGCTTAGCCTCATTTCCCCTAGTTCGAATACACAATTCAGCTTAACTGAGAAGCAAGCGCCTAAAAATATTTCTGCAAAGTACCACCAATGGATTCACTTTAATGAACAAGATCTGCCTTATACAGAGCAAATAGTAGAAGGGGTGATGAGATCTCACAGCTATGAGCCTCTTATGTCAGTGGTGATGCCAGTCTATAACGTGGCGCCGATATACTTAGATCAAGCAATTCAATCAGTAGTTGATCAGCAGTATCCGAATTGGGAGCTTTGTATATCTGATGATTGTTCTTCTAATGTAGATACAATCGAGTGCCTCAAGAAATGGGAGAAAAAGGACGACCGGATCAAGGTTCATTATCGTGAAGAGAATGGGCATATTTCTGCTAACTCAAATAGCGCGCTAGAGCTTGTGACAGGGGCCTATTGTGTCTTGATGGACCACGATGACCTTCTGCGACCTCATTCGGTGTTGGAGCTTGTTATCGAGATCAATAAGAAACCAGAAGTTCTATTCGTCTACAGTGATGAGGATAAGATTGATGAAAACAATTTCAGGAGCGATCCTCACTTTAAATCAGGTTGGAATCCCGATCTCTTTTTCGCACAAAATTATTTGAATCACTTAACGTGCCTTCAGACGGAAAGGCTTAAAGAAATTGGAGGCTGGAGAATAGGTTACGAAGGGAGTCAAGACTACGATCTTTACCTTCGATTTCTCTATGATCTCAATTTTGATAAAGTATCTCATATTCCTAAGGTTCTCTATCATTGGAGAGCTATTGAAGGGTCGACCGCATTAGCCTTGGGTGAAAAGAGTTATGCTGTTGAGCGAGGGATTAAAGCCGCTAATGACTTTTTCCAAGAGAAGGACTCACGTATCAAAGTTGATGAAATAGAAGGCGTTCCTCATTATCGGGTACACTGGCCTGTGCCGAACCCAGAGCCCCTTGTAAGTATTATCATTCCCACTAAGGATTACGCGGAGACGCTTAAAGTGTGTATCGACTCTGTTCGTGAGAAAACGACTTACTCAAACTATGAAATTATTGTTGTAGATAATAATTCAGAGAAAAAGGAGACTCAGGCTTATTTTAAGGAAATTTCGAAAGCGAAAGATACGCAAGTAATACTCTTTGATGGTCCATTTAACTATTCCGCGATCAATAATTATGCGGTGAAGCAGGCTAAAGGGGAATACCTCGTTCTCATGAATAATGATATCGAAATTATTAGCGAAGACTGGGTCGAGCAAATGCTCTGCCATGCTTCTAGAAAGGAAATTGGCTGTGTAGGGGCTAAACTCTACTACCCCGATGATACTCTGCAGCATGCCTCTATCGTTTTAGGTATTGGTGGTGTAGCTGGGCACTCTCACAAGGGAATGCACAAGAACCATATTGGCTACTTTGCTAAACTTAAAATCCCCCATTCTGTATCTGGAGTGACCGCGGCTATGTTGATGGTAAGTAAGGATATATTTGAGAAGGTAGGGGGTCTCAATGAAAAAGACCTCAAAGTCGCCTTCAATGACGTAGACTTTTGCATGAAAGTACTGGCAGCGGGTTACCGTAATTTCTGGACCCCGTATGCAGAGGCGTATCACTACGAGTCTAAGTCACGTGGCTACGAGGATAACCCGGAAAAGGTAGCTCGATTTAAAAAGGAAGAAAAATACATGAAAGCAACATGGGGCAGCGCCTTGGCAAACGACCATTTCTATCCAGCTAACCTCACTAAAAAAAGACAAGATTTCTCATACGACTAAAACTCTAGTCTCCAGAGAAGCCTTAAACTTATCAACATAATGTCAAAAAAAATCTATCTTCACCTAGGCTTTCACAAGACGGCCTCTACATCGTTTCAGCATACCTGCGCCAAAAATACGGAAAGACTAAATGAACTGGGGTTCCTTTATCCTGGCTTTAAGTATGATGCTGAGAGATTCAACCGTACCTTGTTTAATCATTCCCATCCTATATTTTCAGCTTTTACGGATAAGCCGGCTAAATACCGTTTTAATATTCGTAATATTAAGAATATTACAAAAACGAATAAAACGCAGATTGAATTCTTAGATAAAGTGATAAGCGAGGATAAAAACATTATCCTCTCAGGAGAGGACATAAGTCTTTTGAAAGCAAAGGGGCATCAAGACCTCTTTGAGCATCTCAAACGCTCAGGAAAAGAAGTTGTTCCTATTGTAGTAGTTCGTAGTCCTTATTCGTATTTTACCTCTGCATGTCAACAAGGAGTTCGAGGAGGCAATGTCATGAACTTTGCTCGCTATAACCCGCAGAAGGCTAAAATTGAGGCTATTAGAGAGGCGTACGGGGATGCAGTTAAATTCGTATCATTTTCTGAGGCATGTAGTCATAAAGACGGCCCTGTGGGTCACCTTTTGACAATGATGGGAATTGATCCAAATACTCTAAATATTCAAAACTCAAATGCAGGTGATAGTAACACCTTTATCAGGCTTCAGAACTCTTTGAATAAGATTGAACCTTCGATTATTGATGGAAAGGTAAATCCCAAGCATAAAAAACTTTCTCCAATCCAAGGGAGTAAGTTTCTTTTGACGGCTAAAGAGCTCGAAGAAGTGAAGGCTCCTATTGACAAGGAAAACGAATATTTTAAGGAACTCTTGGGAGCGTCTTATTGTGACGCCTCTTATAAGACGAGCCAAGAGCTATCATTGGGTGACTTGTTCGAAAATTATGAAGAAGTTTTCAAGCTTAAGAAGCCGAACCTCTCGGGAAAAGCTGTTAAACTCCTATTGCGGTCAGCGGAAAGCTTAGAAGAGACCGATTTAGCCTTAGCACACGAACTAGCGTCGATTGTTTTAGAGGCGAGGCCCAATGGGAAGGTCATTCAGAAGAAAGTTAAGAACTACCAAACAAAACTAAATAAAAAATAAACATTGTCACGCCTCTCACTGATGTAGGACTAAAACAAAAACTACCACGTTCATGATAAATAAATTAAAGTTTGCTGTATATGCGAATTGCCAAGGTTCTGGTATCGCAAAAACCTTATTAGAAAATAAAGAATTTAGCGAAAAATATGAATTCTGTACCGTGAAGCCAATTCAAAACCTGAAGCAAGCTCATTACAATAGTGTTGTATCCATCATTAAGGAAGTGGATCTCTTTATCTATCAACCTATTCAAGAAACTAAAAATAGACCTGCAATTTTATCTAGTGGGCATATGATTAAACAGCTAAAGCCGGGGGCTAATATAATTTCTGTACCATCTCTCTATTTTGATGGCTATTTTCCTCACCTTCAATCTCTCAATCAAATCTCTTCAGTTTTAAACAAAGTACATGATTATTTTATTGCTTACGCTTATGCAAAGGGGAAGACCCAGCAAGAAACACTCGAGATTCTACAAAGCGAAACTTTGTATCCTAAACGAGTCTCGGAAAACCTCTTCCAGCGCTCTCTAAAAAACTTGAATCAAAGAGAGCAACAAGAAAACATCAATATTAAGGTTTCAAACTTCATTGAAGAAAATTATAGAAATGAAAAATTATTTTTTCAATTTAATCATCCTTCAAGAGTTCTGCTTAAATTCGTAGCTACGTCTATTCTCAAGCAGCTAGGAATAGAAGATTGTGCCATCCCAGATGAAGGAGAGGAACATCTTAACGCAATTTCTACCCCTGTCTATTTAAGCTCTTATAAAAATCTAGAGCTGGGCTTCAAAGAGGATCATCGAACCTATAAAACCAAAGAGATGGGAGTGGTCGATCAGGCTAAAGTGGTTGAAGGCTTTTTTGATGCTTATAGAAGTCAAGACAAGCAGTTTCTTGTTGATCACATCCAATCCAAGAAACCGTTCATAGCGAGGTTAATGCAGGCTCAGATCTGAGTTGATTTAGTTTGTGGAGGCAATTCAGTTTTCAAACTCTTTAGATAATACGCTCTTAATATAATGAATAATAAAACGATAAAGGCTCTGAAAGACCTGGCGTTAGAATATGAAAAAAATGATGACATTGAAGTCGCCTATGATTTAATGAGATTAGCTCGCCAAGCTAGGCCAGAAGCGCTTTTTCTTAAACAGAAATGTATCTCTTATCGTAAAGAGTTGGTTAATCGTAACCCTCATACAATAAAGCTCCGACGGCTTGTAGAGAGTGGCGAGATTGCTATCATCCCGATAGGATTTCGTTGTCATACCGCTAAGGTATTCTCCAAAAAGGCTGGGGTTGAATTACCTTCTTTGCCATTTTCTTCAGGCTTTTTTCCTCCTGAATCCTTGGTAAGTGTTTTCCAGAATCCTAAGGTGGATCTACAATTTGATGATCAAGGGAAAAGCCATGCGGTTGCGATTAAAACGGAAGGTTATGAAGATGCTGAATATGGATTAGGTATTAAGTTTGAATCATCTGACTATCAGGCAATCAATTCTCTAGCGAGTTCGCCTGAGATTGAAGAGATTAATAAATATTTAGACTCAACCTACGGGTACTACACGATTGATAAGACGCATAAGTTTGTTTTAGCTCATTATAATTGGCATCCATTTAGCAGTCCTCAAAAGTCAGGAGGAATAACAGATCCCGCAGTTAATCTTAAGAATATTAATGAGATGATGAATAGAAGGATTTCAAGAATGCTTATGATGTGTGAAAAAGCTAAGCATATCTTTTTTGTCTATCATGAGGGAAACCGTTACAAATCGATGTGGATAGATGATGAGAGAATGGAGTTAGGCTCTTTTAAGGAGTTCGATGATTTTTGCTCCTCTAGCTTTGGTTCCAAATATTCCAGAGTAAATACAGATGAGATTATAAGTGCTAAAAGGCTGTTAGCTTTATACCGAAAAGCACAAAAAGCGTGAAAGCAAAGCCTTAAGAGCATGAGCCGAGAAGAGGCTCGACCTTAAAGAGAAAAGTCCTCTCGGTCTCGAGTAAGATTAGGCGAGTAGTGCGGATCGTCCTGTAAGAGTGGCTGCCATGTATTGTAGAGGTATTGTTTCTCTTTATCTAGTCTGGCCATCTTTTCTGACGATAAGGCGTCCTTGCCCCTAGTTTTAGACTCATAATGGTAAGCGGTAGCATATGGAGTATAGAGGTTATTATAACCTGCGCTTCGTACCTTTAGGCAGAGATCTACATCATTGTAGGCTACGGCTAGTTTTTCTTCTTCATAGCCACCAGCTTCTAAGAAACGCTCTTTTTTGATTAACAGGAGAGCCGCTGTGACCGCACTATAATTCTGGATGAGGTGAATGCGCCCATAATAGCCGGCATTGCTCTTAGGCATGCCTCGGTGAGCATGGGCTGCGTACCCTCCTAAGCCTAAGATGACGCCACTGTGTTGGATTGAGTCGTCTTTATAGTAAAGTTTAGCCCCTACACATCCAATGTCAGGCCTAGAGGCTTGTGAAAGCATCTCCTCGAGCCAACCTGGAGTGAGGATTTTGATATCATTATTCATGAAACAAAGGTAT
>JALZUP010000200.1 GCA_023301505.1 Robiginitomaculum sp. | reverse complement strand
TAAGCCATAAAAAAACGCCCCGCAAATGCGAGGCGTTTCTTAAGCCTTATAATGCGGCCAACTCTGGCCGCATTAAATTAGAATTTGTAGCTACCGCCGAAGACGATACGACGATCAGGCTGTCCTTCGAAACAAAGTAGAGCGCCATCATTGACACAGAATTGCTCAATATTTGACTCTGTCAAGTTCACAGCCTCGACGCCAACATTGAAGTGATCTGTCACATCATAATTGATGCTAGCATTCAACTGACCTCTAGATGCCGTTACAACTGGGAACCCTAGAGTACTGTTCAATGATGCACCCGCTGCAGTATCCAATGTCCGGAAAGCGTCTCTCCATGTATAACGCGCACGCGCTGAAAGACCAAACTTTTCATAGAAAACTGTGACGTTATAGGCATTTTCAGAGTTATCTAAAAGGCCTTGAACAGCTGCGAAATCAGTCACACCTGCTGTAGCTTCCAAGATGTCGCCACCTCGACCAGACGTCCCATTGGTTTCTTCACCACCACTAAAGTCTTGGTAAGTATAGTTCGCCAATAGACCAAATCCAGAAGCCCATCCAAGTCTGTCTTCAAAATTGGAAAGGTCATACTGGAACGCAACTTCAACACCTGTTTGTGTGGTATTGTCTGAATCATTTACAATTGTTTCGATTGGAACACAGAGACCGTTGCCGATTGTATCGGATAGAACATTACGGTCCGGAAGAGGGTTGAAAATCCCGCCGCCTTCACAAGGCTCTGTGATATCACGGAAACCATTTTCATCCTCAGCTGCATCTTCGTTCAATGTCACAAAGAGGTTTGACCGATCCTTGTGGAAGAAACCAACGCTAAAGAGAGCAGATGGAGCAAAATACCAATCAACGGAAACATCATATGATGTCACAGTCTCTGGCAATAGATCCGGGTTACCTATTTCAACAGCATTGTTAGGTCCTGTCGGGAAGGAAATAGACGTATTAAGATCATTGAAATTTGGTCTACGAAGGTCTTCTGTCCAAGATCCACGAACAACAATATTCTCACCAACATCTGCGATTAAGTTTACACGCGGCAACCATTCCGTGAAGCTAGAATTCGTAACTTCCTGCGTTATGACGCCAGCTGTATCAGTATTACCCAAAGCTTCTACTGTTGTGTCTACATATCGCAGACCAGCATTACCTCTGATATTACCAAACTCAAAATTAGCTTGACCATAAATCGCGTGCGTCTCTTCAGAAATATCAAAGAAGGACGATAGATTTGAAGAAGCTCCAGAGAGCAAACGCCCACCATTTGCAAGTGCGGCTTGACCACCAGGCGTACTATCTAAGGCAGCCTGTAATGTGGCAAGAGTTCCTGAAGGATCGGAGAAGGATTGATCCGGATCGATCAAAAGGAAGTTTCTGAAAGAAAGGTCTCCGTCGTCACCGAAATTATCAGGTCCTGCAACCAGCAAATCAGCAAATAATGATCCGTTTGGACTATTCGCTATAGCACCAGTACTAAAGCTTGACCCTACATCGTTAAACTCACTGCTGGCATCATTATATCGATACCCAACATCTACAGACTTCAAGAAACCTAAATCATCTTCAAAGTCGTAGCCAAAGTCTGCACGGAAAGCAGTGTCACTATTTTCTGTGGAATCATTTCCAACAGTTACAGCATCCAAAACCACGTTATTAGGGTCTAACAACTGCTCAACCGTAGGCGCTACAGGTGAATCGAAGTTAATACCAAAGGTTAGCCCATCCGAAAGATCGAACGCGAAAGGTACAGGGTTATCGTTACTAGACCCATCCAAAGGAACATTTGGGTTGATAAAGTTCAACGTGGTGCTCAAATTTGGGTTTTCGGTATCAGAAGTAGAATTAGAGAACTCAACACGTGCTGAAAGACGGTCCTTTTCCCATTCACCGCCGAGTCTAACGACAGTGCTTTCAGTGACACGGGCGCCCGTATCGCTTGAAAAACGTAGGTTTGGATCGTCATCATCGACTAGAGTATCCACATCAATTGTGCCGACGAGGGATGCTTGAATGCTACCTAAATCAACACCGTCCAGGCTTCCAAAGTCAACAGTTTCAAACTCTGATGGAACGGATACATTTCTTAGAGAACTGACGCCCGACCCCTGAATACGCAGGCTGTCTTGAGCACGTTCTTGATCGTTATAAATCACATCCAAGAATAATTTAGTATTGCTATTTGGGCGAGCCTCAACTGAACCGGCGAAGTTAATGGTCTCAAACTCAAAGTTTTCGAGCTCTTGGTTCAAAAATTGAATAGCCAAGAAGTCGAAATCTTGAGCTGCAGGCTGGCCAGAGTCAGCTAAGATAACTGAGTCTCTGTCAACGCGTGGACGGAAAGATGTGGCTTCCTGCTCAGTGTAACTACCGCTAAGAACAACACCAATTTCTTGGCCTGAAGCGTTCTCCCATTTTTTACCCAAAGTTCCTGATACGCGTGGAGATAGGCCTGAATCTGACAGGTTACTGTCTTCTGCCTGAATACGTACGCTCGCGAGTGTTTCGTCAAGATCTAGCGGACGAATTGTACGTAGATTTACGGTACCACCAACGGAGCCTTCAATCGTGTCAGCAGTCGGAGCCTTGATGACTTCTACACCAGCGATGATGGATGCAGACAAATCTTCGAAGCTGATGCCAGTCCGACCAGAACCTGAGCCAACGGTAGAAACACCATTAATCTCAGTGCGGTTAGCGTTAGTACCACGAATTTGAACGCCTGTACCGACACCAGCAGTCCGTGTAATTTGAACGCCGGTGATGTTCTCAAGAACTTCAGCAAGGTTTTGGTCAGGAAGCTTACCGATATCTTCGGAAAGAATTACTTCCACTAAGCTATCCGCACTGCGTTTTTCAACCAAAGCATTTTGTAGAGACTGACGAATGCCAGTTGCAACAACGACGTCTTCACCAGCATCCTGTGCGAATGCTGTTGGAGCCATTGTCAACATAGAAATGCTGGCCCCGAGTAATAG
>JALZUP010000199.1 GCA_023301505.1 Robiginitomaculum sp. | reverse complement strand
GGACCACGCCTCGGCGACCGAGAGGTCTTCTCGAGAAGGGTCCCACCGGTCTCCCACGACGCGATCCGGGCATCGGAGCTCCTTCAGGAGGTCGTGGGCGCTGTCCGCCACACCCTGCGCGAAATTGTCGGAGAAAGCCCGTAGCCGATCCGCCATGCAGAGGACACTCCCTGCAAAAAAATCGTCGTCGCCCGCCCGCTGGGCACGCGTCGTCACCGTCTCCGAGACGCGAGCGAGAGGAGTGGCGCCTGGAGGGAGCGGGCCCAAGCGGGTGGCCATGGTGGAGGTGTTGGTATTGGCGGCCGGTGCCGAATCCCGGCGGAGAACCTGTGGTGCCGGGGCGCCCTGGAGTGCCCTGGCCCCCGAAGTCCGTGGTGCCGCCTGCTGTGCCCGGCCGGGCGCTGGTACTGCCGTAGAGCGGGGGGGCCTGGGGCCCTGGGGGGGTGGCACGTCGACGAAGAGGTTGCGCTAGGCCACCAGCAGCTTGTCGCGCGCGCGAGCAGTTGTCGAAAGGGCTGCCGTAGCGTCACCCTCAGCCGATCGGACGGAGGCGGCCAACGCTTCTTGTCGGTCCGTACGGCGGCGAACCGTCGCTATGCAGGCAGCTTCCTGCTCCACGGCCCGATCGACCTCCTGTTGAGCCTCCTCGACGGCGGAGGCGCGACTGGCCGAAAACTCGGCCGCAGCACCGGTGGAGATGACCGCCCAATGCTGCATAAGATGGGCCCGGATTTCCGGGGGTACCGCAGACCATGCCGCATCGAAGGCCGGGGCAGGAGGCGGTGGGGGCTGGGCATGCAGCACCTTCTGCTGGGGCTGCTGTTGGGCCTGCCGCTCTTGCAGCTGCCGTTGTCTGCCCGACGGGGACTGCTGCTGCTGTTGCTGTTGTTGCTGTTGCTGCTGCTGCTGGTCTGGCGGTGTCCCTAGCTCGTTGTGTAGGCGCCTGATGGCCGCTCCAGGCGAAGTGAGCTCCGATTCCAAGCGGAGCTCAGCAGAGTCGGGGGGTTCAAAGTCGACCGCCCCTTCGGGGGTGGAGGAAGGGGCAGCAGCACCAAAGGTCAGCCGGCCCGACGGGGAGCAGTGGGTAGAAGCTGGGGTCGACCGGTGGGAGCGTGGTGACGTGCCGTATTCCCGCGCGACCTGCTGACGCGCACCATGCTGCGGCGAGGGCGAGCGGTCGGAACCAGCGTCCGACATGGGGCTGCCAGCGAGCGGAGCACGTGCAGGAGCAGGGGCCAAAAACATCGGGTGGGAAGAAGGTAGAGGGGCGGCATCAGGTACGTCTGAAGCACGTTGGGGGAGTAAAGACACAGCAGCATCTAGGCTAGCACCCACCGATGAGGCAGAAAGCTGTACAGCAGCCTGCGCGGCACGAGCCAATCTCCTGGCACTACGCGCAGAAGGCTGGTGAGTACGTACTGGGTCACGCAGCAGGGGGGTTGAAAAGCTGGAGGGGTGACATGATTCCGCGCAGATACCTGCTCTCGTACTAACAGCAAGTACATTCGACAGAGGTGAGTCCCCACTAAAAACAGGATGAACTGAGCCAGAGTCACGGGCAGCCTCTGTTCTCGTATTAACAGCAAGTGGATTAGTCAAAAATGGTGAACCCTCACTAGAAGCAGTATGAACTGGGTCAGAAACAGCAGCAGTGGTATAGAATGGGGTGGACAGATCAAAATCAACAACGCCATGCTCGGGAAGCGGAGGGGGGAAAAACGGCCATTGAAGGCCTGCTGAACCCTCAGCAAGGCCTGAGCCGAAAGGCGATGGTGGCCGAAGACGCAGAAAGCGGTCACGCTCCACAGGTGAGCCTCTGCCAGAGGCGGGTGCTGCTTGTCGGTCGAAGACTCCCGCAGGAGTGGTCCCTTCAGTAGCCAAAATTGCCAACGGCTGCCCGGGGCGACCGATGTCTGCAGGTACTGCAGCAGCAGGCAGAGCAGGAGGCAACTCATCTGAGTGCCCAGGGTGCAGGGTGCAGGAGACAAGCTCCGCAATACACGAAGCCCGTAGGTTGTGAAGTCCCGGCAGCCCATCAGAGCGTGGCATAGCCAGAGGCGATGGGCTGGAGCATGGCCCGGCCAGAGGCTGTGCGACGCCGCGCTGGAGGCCAATTGGAGTGGAGCCCTGAGCCCCTGGTGCTGCCCGTTGCTCGTAAGAAGGGGAGCTGACCGCAGCTGCCCAAGCTGGGGCGTCCGGAAGGTCGGATGGGCAGAGCTCGTGATCGCCATCAACGAGCCCTGAACTGCGGCCGGCAGAGAGACCGTGTGTCTCGCTGGCGCGACCGCCACCGGAGGAGCCCATCCGCTCGCTCCGAGGAGTCGTCATCGTGCCGCGAAAAATGAGCGGAGAGATAGAGTGGAAAAAAAATCGATACTCAAAAGAACAAAACTCAAACGGCGAGAGACGCAGCGACGACTCGAAGCGGTAAGTCACAAGTCGACGACGCCAAGTATTAAGATCAAGGTGGGGACACGAGGTATCCCCTGCAGGTTTGCCTACGAGCGCGTCGCGTTGCCACTCACGTGTGTTGATTGTTCAGAGAGATAGAAGAAGAT
>JALZUP010000198.1 GCA_023301505.1 Robiginitomaculum sp. | reverse complement strand
GTCGATTTGCCGCTACCATTCCCACCAACGATCGCCACCGTCTGGCCAAACGGAATTCGCAACTCGATTCGCTTCACAACGGGCTGCCGAGGAAGATAAGCGAAGAATACGTTTTCAAATCGGATCTCATGCTTGTGGTCGGGCACAGGAATCGGATTCTCAGGAGCACTCACGAGCGGCAACGGATCGAACGAGCGATACAGGTTGTCGCAAGCCGTGCCGCCTCGTACGATCACGTTCACAATTTCGCTCATCTTACGAGCCGGATCAGCGGCCCCGGCCAGCATCGAATAAAACAACAGTAACATCGTCGGCGAAATCGGGCTGTCGCTAATTTTGATAAAACCGAACAAATGAGTTTCCTGATTGAGCACCAAGTAAGCCCCAACCAACATCGACAACGAAATCGAAATAATGCTCAGCACTTCCGTGATCGGCCGCAACAACGAATCGTACAACGCAATGCGAATCTGCATATCGTACAACGTGCGGGCGTTCTTTTTGAAACGATGCCGCTCGGTACGTTCGCGATTGAAGATCCGAACCGTCTTCACTGCCTTGAACGTTTCGATCAACGTCCGAAACACCTCGCCGATCCCCGCCATTTCAACCTGCGTAGACTTTTTCATCCGTCGCGAGACCGAGTGAATCAAAAACGCACCGGCGGGAACAATGATCATCGAAATCAACAACAGCGGCGTGGAAATCATCGCGGCAAAGACAAGGCAGCTGATCATTTTCAACGGTTCGCGGAAACACTTTCCGTAGAACATCCGCAAACCACTACTGATCATCATCATGTTGTACGACAACTGCGTCATCATGTTAGACGTACCAATGTTGTCGATCCGACGTTGATCAAGTTCCAGCGCCTTGCGGTAAAAAATCCGCCGCATGTCGTATACCGTTCGCTCGGCCACTCGCGCATCCAAGATCGCACTGAACACCAGCAACACGCCCTTGACGACAGACACGATCAGCAACCAGCCGAGTGCATAGCAGAGCGTTTGAAAGGGCGATTGGGGTGCGTACTTTGTGACGTACGGTTGAACATCGCGAAACCACTGGAGCGTTTTTTCTTCCGCCTTGATACGGTCTCGTTTAAGCTCGATGCGATTCTGGACGACCGGATCGTTGGTTTGTTTTAATTCAGCGCTTAGTTCAACGATTTCTTCGTCGAGCGTTCTCAGGCTGACTTCGCCGTTTCGGATGCTTTTGTCGACCCAAGTGATCGCGGTTTCGTCTTCCAGCACAATTTTGACGATCGGAAACACCGTCGTGATACTGGCACTCCAGATGATGGCGATCAGGAAGCTACACAGGAAAGCGCCTGCGATGGACCATCGGTATTTGAGCGACTGCTTGATAGCTCGCAAAAAGGGTTTCATTCGTGATCGCAAGATAAGGTAGGAGCAGTTGGCATGCGGGATGAGGGTTGGACCAAAGCGCACCAATAGCCTCGTCCCCGCAAGTGTTATCGGCAGAAGCGTTTACGCAATCCGCACAATCTGAACCGAAAACGACCAAAACCTTGGCGATTGTTAATTCGTTCGACTGCCACAGGCGAATGGCCTGCCAACGCCGCTGATGGCAAAAGTGCTATCAATGAGCTGTTAGCCACGAGAGGCCAAAGCGGAAACCAGCGAGTACTCGGCACGAAACAAGACAAAACAAAGCAAAACAAGCAGCCCCGGCGAACTAGGCAGTCTAGAGCACCCCAAGGCAACCCAGGGCAGCAAGACTGCGAGGCAGCCCGAGACAAAAGAGCAAAAGGGCAGCCCTGGGCGACAAAGCAAGGCCGCCGACCTCACAAGACAACCTCCGACTCGCCAGCAGGGTGGCGTTAAGAAAGAGCACCAACCTGCTTGCACCAGCGACGCAAAAGCGACTAAACTCGGTGTTTTCGTACGCCCGCCATCCCAACCAACCGGTTTATCGGACAGGCTGTCGTATATAACCATGTTGCACGACGCAGGCGATCACAGATTCATGCCCGAAACCAGACTGACTCGCGACGACGCCTACGAAGAAATGGCGTCCACTTACCAATGCCTCCAAATTGACTCGCTGAACAACGCGCTCAAGGAGAATGGCATCGACAACGCTTCGTTGCGCCGGAAAATCTGCGAGCAGTTCACGTTCGCGATGGGCAACTTTCACGACCAATGTTGGTTCGACTCCGAAGATCAACGTGTTCACCCACTTCTGTGCTTCTCGTCACGCTTCTTGAACGTCGATACCAGCATCAACGATCTTGGTGACGTCTACGCGCCATCCGATTCTTTTGCGTACCATGAATATGCATCTGGTAACAATGCTTGGTACTTCGACGAACACAACGAAGATGCCAGCGAAATCCAGCATGGCATATTCAAGGGCGACGATCACTCGTAGTTCAGCGTCGTGCAACATGGTTTTTACGCAAAGCCGCGGCTTCGACGTTGGAACGTCGTTTCGTTTGCCACATCGTTCGCTTCGATGGCGCTCTTTGGTTTGCCACGCCGCGGACACCGCCTCTTTGGCAACGTGGCTTTCTTTTGGTAAACTGTTTGGTGTTGCGACGCTTTTTGACTTCAGAGAGAAGCGGTGTCGTAAAAACCTTCCGGCATTGAACGCGGTGATTTCCCCTCGGTTTTTATTGGTTCAAATACAGTAGTTGCATTTGTAAAAACCAAGTTGTGACAAGGTTGTGCCAAAATCAGTGCGCCATTTACTTTAACGACAGTATCTAGGTCGCGATCTCCGGGGGTAAGTTTGAGGCATCCGCTACGTTGTGATGCCCTCAAAAATTGTATCTAACTCTTATCAGCTTGGCTGTCCAATTCTGACTCAGTAGCCAAGATTGGTTTGAACTTCTTGATGCTGTGACATGCTGATTCAATGTTGGCGTGGAAGTAGCGCTGAGACATTGACTGCTCGTTGTGGCCCATCCATGCATCGATCTCGGTTTTGGAAATTCCGCAATTTGTCGCATGGGTGCGGAAAAAGTGCCGAAGGCAATGCGCCGTAATCGTCTGGAACCTAGCATGCAAAAAACGTTCTTTGAGTGGAACTAACGCGTTAGCACGGAGCCCATCGTTAATCGTGTCTGAGATCAATCGCCCTCCTCGAGGGCCATTAAACAACCTTTGGTTGTCTGGGGTAACAAGTTGTTCAAGTAACGGCCGAAGCTCTGTGGTAATCGGAACGAAGCGGTCTTCACCCGTCTTGGTTTCTTTGTTGCTTGTTTCGTCTTCTTCCTCATCCCGCACCCAGATGACGCCAAGCTCGAGGTCGACATCATGACTTGTCATCTGAGCAAGTTCGCTCAGGCGTAACCCCGTATTGACCAACATCATGACAGCTTGGAAAAGCCACAACAGTGCTGACTGCCCCTGCAAGGCTTGCAAGATTGCCTTTGCCTCTTCGTAGAGCGGACAGTACCGCCTCTTCATCTTTTTGCCGTTCTTAGTCCGGTACCGAAAATAAGTATCTGCTGCCAAGAGTTTTTCATCTCTCAAAAATTTCAAGATCCCTCTAACGCTTGTTAGCTCTAGTTTGATTGTCGAATCTTGACACGCACCACTTCGATATGCTGCAAAGTCGTCCAAGACACCCTTTGAAATTTGCTCAAAGTATTGAATGTTCTTCGACTGTAGGAACGCCACGAAGGCCCTGATAATGCGTCGGTACCTCTTTGACGTATCTTCTTTGGGACCGCCAGCAGCACGCGGACGTTCAATGTGTTCATGGTAGGCAGCGATCCCTGCTTCAATGGGCAAGCTGAATTCACTGCGGTTAAACAAAGCTTGATAACTGATCAGACCCTGTTCCGCTGCTGTTTGCTCGTCTAGTTGATGGACAAGACGTTTTGCCTCGTCAAAGTCTCTGGTTCCAAGCGAGTGTCGCTTACCCTTCAACTTGTTGTTGCCGCGGGCGTCAGCCTGCCACATTCCGTTGTTTCTTGTTCGAAGACGCCACTTAAAGTAGCGACACTCGATAGTCGTAGAGTTGTTCGTTTTACGCATTTCGTCCCTTTGTGTTATTGGTTGATTGAGTTTGTTTAAGTTTTTTCTTCCAGTTGGGCTGTCGTACAGATTTCTCTCGATGGCGGTTTTTGGTAACCGAATCTTCGGAGCGGGCGTCCTGTTCAGTCAGAAGCGTTAGCGCTTCCGTCGGGATCTTGATTTTTTTACGAGGGCCCCGCTGCTGAAAAGGCAGCTCGCCAGCTTTAATTGCCCGCCGTACGGTTGATTCGCTATCGCCTGAAAGCTCAGCAAATTCAGCTATTGAGAGAAATTTCTCTAAGTGATTGGTATTCATGTCTGGTCCGATAAGAGAATGAACTTTCACTCTCCCTCTTCCCAGACTTCGCGCGCGCAAGATCTGACGCCATTTAGCTGGCGGGTATCCCGAAGGCTGGCGTCGTAAGTGATACCGCGATTGCCGCTCGTCCGCCCAACCCCGCTCGGCGTGCCAGCGACAGTGGGAGCCCCGGCCGTGCAAGGAGACCTGCAATGCCCAACTCCACACCCTATTGAGGGTTGGAGAGGTGGGTCATGGGCGTGGCCGGAAACAGCATGGTCGTCGCCGAAAACGCGACGTCGCCACCAATGAATGTCACCGAGAACCTCAGCGTCTCGGCGTGAAACAAGACAATAAGAAGAGCAGCAACTGCTCGAAGACTGGTAATGTCGCCTGGAGGTACAACAGAATGTGACTACTGCGACTCAGGAGGTGCGTACTGGTCCCGAATTCGGACCACAATCTCTGTAACGAGAGAATTGCCTAGAGTAGCTCGTCGGTACCACGAAGACGAATTTCGGGAACAATTTCAGGATGTCGAAGGCCAAGACTGTCAACTATCTGGTCGTCCGTTAAGTCATTTTCAATTAACCCTGAAATCTCTAACGCCAATTCTGCCCAACCAGTCGGGCTGGCAGTGCGTGTATCCGAGATAGACAACTCTTCGCCAGGACGAAGTACGGAGTCTGGTACGTCACGTGTGCTTCGCTCATTTAAAGGGCGAGTCCCAGCAGTCCCAATCTCACCCAAAATAGATGACAACTTGAATACTCCAAAAAGGGTTAGCCAATTGCCAATAGAATATGGATGCCCAGGCACTAGCTGAAACGCCCGTTGGTATTGATTGTTGATCGTAGAAATTGTTTTGCCCGTAGATTTCGCAATCTCAATCAATGTAGATTCTTCACTTCGCACATAACGGCCTTCGACAAAACCCTCTCGCGCATCCCACACCGACAAGTAGTCTGGATACTTCTTTGGTTGAGGACGATCATCCGCAATGTTCCGCTCTTCCTTCCACGTTTTCAAAGCAGTGCGCAAGTCAGCCTGGATTTGCCTAACAGATGCAGCAGGGTTTACTGCAACGATTGGCTCATCCAATAAATCATCGAGTCCCTCTAAACTGCTTGCTCCAATTTCTTGGATCTGACGAACCTTGTTGGGAATATGGTTTTCATCATCACTCAGCCCAGCAAAGATAAAAGCTTTGCCAAGAAACGTTAGTGTGGATTGAGGTAAGGTGGCAATCAAAAGAGTCGCCAATCGCTTGCTAGTGATTGGCTCCACCGTTCCTGCAAGCCAAGACGCAGCTAACGAGTCGCCACCTAGATCGCTAAACTCTAATGCTGGGTCGATCCCCATATCGGCGACTCCGATTTTCGCCAGCGCAACAAACGATTGCCAGCCAACCAATTGTTCGAGCATATCTTCGTTCTCAACCGAAAGTTCGAGATGCGAAACATACGATCGCCAAAAAGCCTGGTAGCTTGGGTGTCTTCTTGTAACTTCCCACCTGATGTTTACCGGTAACGACCTAAGCTGAAACTTTGGCCGCGAGAACAGATCTTCAGCTTGATTATCCGGTTGTGAACTCATCTCAATACCTAAATGCCTTTTCACATCATATCGCAGCTATATCTACAGTTTAGCAGCACGGATCAAGCAAATTGCTTATCCGTATCGTAGACATGGCCAGTCACGTGTTCCTATTCCTGTACACGAGAGATTCTGACAGGTAACGTTTTCTACCTCATATGCCGCATTTCTGCCTTCAGTTTAGCAAGTGAAAGCCTGAAAAATGGTCATGACGGCCTTCTTCAGCTTGCCGCCCCCCCGTGAATCAAAAAAATCTGTCTTTTAAGGTTGTTAATCAAGTAAGTCGTTTCCCTTTATTGGTAGAGACCTAAAACAAGAACCACAAGAGGTGAAATAATGGCTAAGAAACTCGATGCACTCTCTCAATTTGATCCATGCGATTTGGGGATCTCAATAACTGACGATGCAGGAACTCAAGAGCAGCTTGACCTTCGCGTTTTTGTTCCAAAATCAATTGAATCATGGATCGCTCACGCTGTCGAATCACTAGTTGCGTTTAGGGAAACCGCGACGGAAGAGGAGCATTACGCAATTGACTGGATGCTACAGATGATTTGTGTTTATGAAGTCGTACCAGAGCTTGACCAGAAGAACGATAGACAATTTCGCCCCCAATCACTGGCCAATAGCCCAACGTTCGAGGAGCTAAACGCGTACACAAACGCAACACACAAGAATACAGACGGAAAAATCCGGTCTTATGTTGGCGTTACTGAGATTTCACTTGAAGACCTTCTCTCGAAAGCGATTTACAAGAACCCAAATGTTGAATTGCAAGTTGGCTGGGACGCATACTGCGACTTTCGCGACGACTTTATCTACTGGACTGCCCCCATTTTCAGTCCCAATGCCTTGAGACTCAATTTCGACGAGTCTGTCTCCGTCGAGAATCGGCAAAGCAAGATTCACAATCCCATCGAGGGTTTCAGCACCGCGTTGACCGCGAGGCCAAGCTCGGATGCGGAAACTGGAGCGCCAAGCGAAAACAATCATGTTGATCTAAGCCATTCATTTTATCGGCTCTGAAAGAACTAGTCTTCCCATTTTGGTGATTGTCGCACCGTGCACCAAGTCAGCATCGCGATCAAATCCGATGCGACAACCTTTGGGGATCACAAGATCTTGTGTGACGATGGTGTTGCGCATGATCGCCCCTGCCTCAACTCGAACTCCACTATGTAAAACGCAGTTTTCGACCGTTGCTCCCTCTTCGATGAAACATCCGATCCCCAGAACAGACTGTACGACGGAACCGTGAACGGTACAGCCAGCAGAAATCATACTGCCAGAGGTTGCTGGTGCACTGCCTTGTGAACCCGAAAAAATCCTTGCTGGACTGCGATTGGTACCCTCGCGCCAGATGGGCCACGTAGTCTTTTCAAGACCGATTCCAGATTCACTACCGAGTAATTCCATGTTGGCTTCGTAGTACGAATCAAGCGTCCCGACGTCACGCCAGTAGCCCGGTTTCGATGTTTCAGGATCGCGGAATTGGTAGACAAAGGCCCGCTTCGTTTCAATACTTGCGGGAATAATGTCACGCCCGAAATCATGTCGCGTGCCGTCCCGTATCGCACTCTTGCATAGTTGGTCAAACAGAAAGTCCGCTTCAAAAATGTAGATCCCCATCGAAGCTAAGCAAATTTCTGGATCGTTAGGCAGTGGACGTGGCGAATCAGGTTTTTCATCAAAACTTATAATCTGAGATTGCTCATTGATCTGCATCACGCCAAATTGGTTCGCAGCAGTGGCGACGGGAACGGGCAGTCCAGCAACCGTCACCGCCGCTTTCTTGGCAATGTGCTGGTCGAGCATTTGCTGATAATCCATCTTGTAGACATGATCGCCAGCAAGAACAACGACGTGGTCTGGATTGTCTTTCTCCAACGCATAAACGTTTTGGTAGACCGCATCGGCATTACCAAGATACCAGTGGTCGCCAAGCCGCTGTTGCGCAGGAACTGGCTCGATGAATTCGCCAGTTTGCCAGTTGACCATTGGACGCCATGTTTTGTTAATGTGCCGTTCCAGGCTCATCGACTTGAATTGAGTCAATACGAATACTCGACGTAATCCACTGTTAACGCAATTCGACAAGGTGAAGTCAATGATTCGATAAACACCGCCAAATGGAATCGCAGGCTTTGCGTCGTTCTCCGTTAGCGGCTCTAGGCGTGAGCCCTTGCCACCAGCTAGAAGTACGGTTGTGACTCGTGACATGAACTACCCAAACCTTCGATCAATTAAAATAAAACCAGACACCGACATTCGACTTTACAGGCACGTTCAGCGCTAAAAGCCAAACTCCGCTGCCGTGTGTGGGCTGCGGAAATTAAATGACATATCAAAAGCAAAAACCTGCATTAACATTCGTGTTTATTAGCGTCCTTTCGCCGTCGACATTTCAGCGACTAAAAACACAGCGCTAATCGACAGTTCAAAAAAAGGCGGTGTTCAACGAGATGTCTCCTAAATGCCGTTAGCTTTTCCTAAAGGCACCCCTTTACTATTGAAGAGAATCGTCACTTTTCTTTGCCGCCATCATCTTATCAACGCTGAATTTCCCTCCACCTAAGACCAATGCGATCAATGAAGTCACCGTCGTAAGGATTGGCAGAGGTAGTGGAGGCACGAACGGTACTTCGGTCAGGCCGCCCGGCAAGTTTTCGGGATCTAAGCCAGCGATCGTCAGCGTTGCGATCACTGCGGGCACCATCACGCCAATTCCCAGCACGCCGCCTATGCGCGTCAAGAACCCAGACAACAGCAATAGGCCCGCGATCAACTCGGTGGCAGACGCTGCCCAAACGTTTAGCTCCACCATAGGAAAACCAGCGCCGGTCAATATGTTGGCAAAATGCTGCGGGTCACTGAAGTGCTTGAGACTAAAGAAAGTCAAGATTCCACCAGCGATCAATCGGGGAGCGATGGGAAATGCCTTGTCGGTCGTCTGTTGAAGTTTATTCATTTGGTTTCTTCTTAATAGGTTTTGAATTTTACGAGTTTGTGAATTGGGTGGCGTTAAAGGACGGATCTGTTTGCGGCAGCCCGATCATTTTGTGGCCTCCTCGACCAAAATCATTCGATGTCCGAACGGCCCAGACACGGTAACGCCTCGATCAATCCCGATTTCGTCATCGACAATGTCGACCGAACCGGGGGAAACAAAATCGACGCTCGAGGCTTTCGCGGCTCGCATCGCATCGTCGGCCGAGTCGACCACCAAACGAGTCCGCCAACTCCACAGGTCGTTCATGTTCGTTGAAACAGGGTACGGCAATCCGTTGCTCGGAGCGAGGTATTCAAGCAACTCGATTCCCGGCCCTGTTTCGGCTTTCAAGCCAGTGATCTGCAGTCGAGCACCAAACACGTTGTTAAGCCGCTCTTGTTCGGGGCCATAGTTTTCACTCTCTCCGGCAACGGTCATCCCGAGAAAGTCGCGATAGAACTTTAGCGCCTCCTCTGTGTCACTGACGGCGATCGCAGTGTGGTCGATGCCAAGGAACAAATCCTTCTGCCCTTGCCATTTTGGATTCCCTTTGCCATCAGGAAACCAAATGATTTCCAGCACGTGACCTTCTGGATCCTTGAAGTAAAACGCCTTGATGCCGCCTGCGTTTGGATTCCAATCGGGCAACGTTTGAGGGCCCGTCGAAGCGTGTTCGACGTTGTGTTTCCGCAGGTGAGCGTAAGCGTCTTCCATGTCGGAAACGACGATCGCGACATGCTGAAACCAACCGTCATTGCTTTTCGAATCGACCGGGATCGGACGACCGCGAGGAGCGAGGAACTGCGTTAGCGAAATGAACTCATTGCCAAGCTGTAAACGTACGACTCGCGCCCGACAACCAAAAACGCCGAACAATTCTTCAAAGTCGTCTCCAACGACCTCTTCGTCGGAAACCTGCTTGAATGGCAAGACTTTTGTGAAAAACTTGAGTTCCGCGTCCATGTCGTGAACCGTCAAGCCAACTGAATCAACTTCTTTGACTTTGATGCCTGCGATCTCGGAAACTGCAACCGAATTAGACTTGTCGACCGTCTCAGCTTCTTGCTGGCTTCCAAAATACGAAAGCCCAAAGCAAGATGTCGCAACCGCAATGATGACGCTTGCAAAAAAAGATGCCTTTCCGCCCATCTTAAGCCCCCATTCGTTCGAGCAAATGATCACCCACACGCAACGCATTGGCCATGATCGTCAATGACGGATTCACTGCTGCGATGCTGGGGAAGAAACTGGAGTCGACCACGTACAGGTTGTCGACTTCGTGGGCTTTGCAATTCAAATCAAGAACCGAAGTCGATGGATCGGTTCCGAATCGGCAAGTGCCGGCTTGATGGCCAACTCCATCGAGTGGAATCTTCTTGGTCAGATATATGCTGTTCGGAATCAAGTGGATATGGCAGTCCATACACTCCAGCATTTTCTTGAAATGCTTGGTCAGTTGCTTTGTCGATTTCTGATTGTTGAAGGTGTAAGCAAGTTTGATGTTTCCATCTTCGCTCAGCGTGACTCGGTTCTCTGGATCAGGCCAGTCCTCGGTTGTCAGCCAAAAATCAACGGCATGCTTTGCCATCATTTCCAACGTCCAACCCGGTGCGAAACTGGGAGCATCATTGGCAAACATTGGCGCCATCGACTTACCGAGCATTTGGATGTTGCCGATCGGATATTCGTAGTCCTTCCAACCCCAATAGAAATCGTTGATGGTCATCGTTTTCTGGAACTTGGTCGCATTGATTTTTTTGGAAAGTGCAACTACGGCTTGGCTGTTGTGGAACATGTAGTTGCGTCCCACCTGATCCGAGCCGTTGGCCAGCCCGTTGGGATGTTTCTCGTTTGCTGATGCAAGCAAGATCTTGGCCGAGTTAGCCGCACCGGCCGACAACACGATAATGTCCCCCTTGAGCGAATGCGTGTGGTCTTCGTGTTGAACGACGACTTCGGTGACGGAGGTTCCCTCTGCGTTGGTGACTAGCTTGGTTACCATCGCGCCAGTGACCAGTGAAACGTTGTCGTACTTGAGCGCCGGACGAACTGCGATCACTTCAGCATCGCATTTCGCGTGAACCAGGCACGGGTAGCCGTCGCAAGTATCGCAGCGAATACAGCGGCTCTTCAGGTGGTTTTCTTCATTGAGCATGATCGCCGTTGGAGCATGGGCGGGATGCAACCCTTCAGCCTTTAGCTTGTCGGAAAGTTCCTGAATCCGCGGTTCGTGCGAGACGGCTGGGAAAGGATAAGGACGACTCGATGGCGGCTCGGTTGGGTCTTCATCGCGGTTGCCGTGCACCATGTACATCTCTTCGGCGTCGCAATAGTACTTCTCAAATGTGTCGTACTTCAGAGGCCATTCTGGGGAAATGCCGTCTTCGTGTTGCACCTCGTCAAAATCTCGTTCACGAAAACGAAACAGTGCTGCGCCGTACATTTTAGTCGCACCGCCAACAAAGTAATGCGATCCCGGTTGGAATGGTTTGTCGTCTTTGTCATACCACGTATCTTTTGAGTGATATCGTTCCTTGTTGAAGACTTCATCGGCATCCCAGTTTTCCTTTTCGCGTTTGAGAAACTCACCGCGTTCAACCAAAAGAATCTGCTTGCCTGATTCGGCGAGTTTACGGACAAGGGTTCCACCGCCGGCTCCCGTGCCGATGATGATCACGTCGTAGTGTTTTTTAAGCATCTGATATTCCGTTCTTATTTGAGTTGAATCGTTTTTTGAACTTCTGTATTTTTTCCTGAGTTCATCATTTCGGGTTCATATCCGCAGAATATGCAACGAACATCGAGCGTGTGATGAAGTTTTGCGCAGTGGATTGCATCCTTGCCTTTGGTCCACAAGTAAATTTCAGCAGCCGCGAGCATCCCGATCGGCGGCGCCAAAAAGTAAAGCCACCACCCCGCCCACTCGTTAGCGATCACAGCCGAGCCAACGGTTCGAGCTGGATTCATGCTCATCCCAGACATGGGTGCTTCGAAGGTGATGTAAATCACGATCAGGCAGCCGATTATCACCCCAGTGAAGTGCATTATTTTTGGTTTGTTGGTTGTAAACAAAACGGTGCCCATGATGCTGGCGGAAATCAGGGTCTCTGCCACGAAAGCAGTCCAAACACCGGCGCTACCTGGAATCGTTATGGCGAAGTTGACTTGTGGTATCGAGATCACGCTGCCCAGCAACAGCCAAGAAATCGCAACACCGGCGATTGCGCCGATGAATTGAAAGATGACGTAAAACAATGCGTCCCAAGGCGCGACTTTTCCAAGCCGCAAAAATGTCAGAGTCAACACTGGATTGATATGGGCACCCGAGCGCTTCCCCCACGGAGAATAGACAATGCCAATCGCGGTCAATCCCATCGCAACCCCCATTAGCAGGCGTTGGATATAGGGACTTTCGCCTACCCAGTGCTCTACAGGTGAATCGGGATGCCACAGCACGGCGGTGCCGACGCAGGCGATGACCATGAACGTCCCAAGTCCCCATGCTTCCATCAGGTATTCGGGCCAGTGTTTGCGTAATGCATTTATCATCTTGCGTTCCGTGCAGAATTCACAGCAATTCCTCGATCAACTTTTGAACACGAATAAACTCCGACAGCGACCACGCTTGAAACGGACAGCCACGGGGTGTGTACGGCGAACTCGCGTCCGAAATTTCTGAGATGTGACCTAATCCAGATGTTTCCAAGTGAGCCTCAAACGGATAAAGAAAGCGGGTCTTCGCTTCGTCGGCTGTTTCCTTGATCCTGCCATTGACGTTGAACCAAGCTTCCACGAAAGGCCCGATCAGCCACGGCCAAACAGTGCCTTGGTGGTAGGCTCCGTCACGTTCCAAAACACCACCCGAATAGATTGCTTTGTAGTCCGGATCGTCCGGCGCTAATGATCGCAGCCCTAAAGGAGTCAGCAACTTGCTCTCAACCGTCGCAAGAATCGCTTTCGCTTGCTCGCCGTCGACAACGGAATAAGGCAAACCACCAACGGCCATGATCTGATTGGGGCGAATCGAAGCGTCATTGCGACCGGCTTCATGGTTTTCATCCACGATGTCGTAAAGGCAGGACGCTTCTGCGTTCCAGAATTTCTCCTTGAACGACTGCTCAGCCCTTTCAAGATGCGGTTTCCAACCGGGCGAAAATTTCGCGGCGATCCACAACGCATTGATCCACATGCACTGAATTTCAACAGGTTTTCCGATTCGCGGGGTGACGACCCAGTCACCGACTTTGGCGTCCATCCAAGTTAGCTGTACGCCTTCCTCGCCCGCGGCGATCAACCCGTCTTCGTCTTTGCCGATGCCGTGACGCGTGCCGTTTGAGTATCCTTCAAGGATCGCTTCGATGGCGGTTTCGAGCTTGCTTGTTTCGGCCGCGTCTTTCACGACCTCAAGCCGGTCAAGCAACTGCCAGTACTCATAAACGGCGATGATATACCACAGAGAAGCATCTACCGAATTGTATTCTGGTTCTTCGCCGTGATCAGGAAATCGGTTAGGAATCATGCCCTCGGAAACCGTATCGGCCCAACTGACCAAGATGCTCTTCGCCGTTTCGTGATCCTCGCGTGCGAGGCAAAGTCCTCGAATCGCAATGAACGTATCCCGGCCCCAATCAGTGAACCATGGATAACCGGCGATGATCGTTTTCCCACCGTCCCGTTTAACGATGTACTGCTGTGCAGAACGTTCGACACCGGTGATTTGCTGCCGACGCTCAAGTTCAGCGTTATGTACGATTTCGAATACGCGTTCGGCGGGTGAACCAGCCGAGTTGATTTGGCTCGAAAGTCTTTGGTCGGCTCCCAACAGCAAAATCGCTTCGGACTTGTCAAGTTCGAAGTGGAATTCGCCCGGACAGCCGAGGTCTTCCATCGTATCGAGTCCGCGTTGAGCTTCCTTTTCGTAGTGAAACGATCGAAACCATTCTGGTTTACTTTCGAACTCGCCAGTCGATTCGGCGAAAATGTCTGGCGAATCAGAATAAGGTTTCCAAATCAATTCGCCGTTTTGCTTTTGCGTTTCTAGGTTTATGTCATCGTTTTCATGATGCATCGAGTGATAGTCACGAGCAGACAAAAACGGTTTTACATGCAGCTTCACGCCTTGCGCAGAACCAATCACCTGCCAACGAATCACGGTGCCTTGAATCCCGTCTGGCACAAATAGTTCTTGCTTGATCTGTAACGATTCGCCGAGATCGTAAATCCATGTTGGCCACGGTGAACTGGCGAAAGAGTGGTTGAGTAAGAAACCTTCCGGCCAAAAGGAATTGTTTTGATAGGCCTGAGTTGAAATGGGGAGCGTGCCGTGCGGGGTTTCCACCCAAGCGTCAAAACCGTTGACCAGAATCACTCGCTCGGAAGGAGGATTCTTGGCGACCATCAATACGTTATGGTATCGGCGAGTGCGAACTCCCGAAGACGTGCCGCTGGCGAAGGCGCCAAAGCCGTCGGTTTCGAGCCACTCATTCTCAGTTTCGGGTATTTGTTTCATTGTACATCGCGTAAAAAAGTTGAAGACGACCAGTAAGTGTTCGTAGTACCGGCATGGGCCGTAATGGCGGAAATCAGAGGCAGTTCATTCCGCCTAAAGACGGTGCTAGAAACCAAACTTATCCTCCAGTTGTGAATCCCGGATACAGACACATGCCTCCATCAATCACCATGCTTGTTCCGTTAACGTAGTCGGCTTGATCCGAAGCCAGCCAAGCTGCCGCTTTACCAATGTCAGCGGGTTCGCCGATACGCTTGTAAGGAATCAAGTTCATCAAACTGTCGTAGGCTTCTTGCGTTTCCCACGCGTCGCGGTTGATCGGCGTGCGAATGGCGCCCGGGCAAATACTGTTGACTCGAATCCGAAATGGAGCGACTTCTTGAGCGATACTTTTCATCATCAACATCACGCCACCTTTGGATGCCGCGTAATTGATATGGCCAGCCCAAGGAATGACTTCGTGGACGGAGCTCATGCAAATGATTTTGCCGGCCGAGCAAGAAACATCAGCAACGACTCCACGCTTTTTGAACTCTCGAACCGCCGCTCGTGCGCACAAAAACTGGCCAGTCAGATTAACATCAATTACTTTGCTCCAATCTTCGAGGCTCATCTCATCAATCGGAGCGTCTTTTTGAAGGCCGGCGTTGTTGACCAGAATGTCGACCGTGCCAAAGGCTTCGATGGCTGTAGCAAACATGCGTTCGACGTCATCTTCTTTTGAAACGTCAGCTTGAACTGCAATCGCATTGCCGCCGTTTTTCTTGATTTGATCAACGACTTCAATTGCTGATTTCTCGTTGCCGGCGTAGTTGATTACGACTTCGGCTCCGGCTTGGGCGAGTGAAATCGCAACGGCCGTGCCGATCCCCGAGCTGGAGCCGGTGACGAGCGCTTTCTGGCCTTTTAGCAATTGAGGAATGCCGCAAGTTGGCATGACGACGTCGGGATGGTTTGGTTGACTCATGATTTATCCGTTTTTGTTTTTTGGTGTGTTGTTTAAGCCCAATTGGCTAATTCCAATACCTGCTCAAACGACAGAGGCGGCATAGGCAGCCTCTGTTGGAATTGCTGCGACCACAGGCTGGAAGCCGATGCCACCTTTGTTGTCTTATTTCTTGGCCTTATCAGCGATCAGTGAAGCAACAAGAGCTGTCCAGCCGGTTTGATGACTGGCACCCACGCCGCGGCCGTTGTCGCCGTGAAAGTACTCGTAGAAAAGAATGTGATCTTTGAAGTGCTCGTTGTTTTGCATCTTTGGATACTTGTTAAACACCGGACGGTGGCCAGCCTCGTTGTTCGTAAAGATGGAAGTCAAACGTTGAGCGACCTCATCAGCAGCCTGTGAGATTGTCTTCTTTTGGCCAGATCCGGTTGGGCATTCGATTTTGAATTCGTCACCGTAGTACGAATGGAACTTCTTCATCGACTCGACCAACAGAAAATTCATTGGGAACCAAATCGGGCCACGCCAATTTGAATTGCCACCGAACATCGAAGTCGTCGATTCAGCGGGTTCGTATTTAACCGCGACCTGGCCGCCATCGCAATCAATCATGCTCCCGTCACAATTCACAGCGTACGGATTCTCTTCGTGGTATTTCGAGACAGCTCGAATTCCAAAATCTGAAAGGAACTCGGTCTCGTCCAGCATTCGACGTAACAGAGCTTTCATTCGATGCCCTCGCAATAGCGACAGCAAGTGAGTATCCCCTTCACCCGGTTCATGCCATCGCGAGACAAGACTCGCAAGATCTGGACGGTTCTTTAGAAACCATTCCATCCGACGCTTGAAGTTTGGCACCTTGTTAAGTAGTTCCTCATCCAGCGTTTCGACAGCAAATAGCGGCGCGAGCCCAACCAACGACCTGACTTTGAGCGGAATTGTTTTGCCTGTCGGTAGGTGCAGTGAGTCGTAGTAAAACTGATCCTCTTCGTCCCACAGTCCCTCACCATCGCCACCAAGATCGTTCAATGCTTCAGCGATATGTAGAAAGTGTTCAAAGAATTTCGTCGCGATGCTTTCGTAGACCGGGTTTTCGATCGCCAGCTCCAACGCGATTCGAAGCATGTTCAACGAATACATCGCCATCCAACTGGTTCCGTCGGACTGATCAATATGCCCACCACTAGGAAGCGGTGCACTTCGGTCAAAAACTCCGATGTTGTCGAGGCCGAGGAATCCACCTTGGAAAACATTCCTATTGTCTTCATCTTTTTGGTTGACCCACCAAGTGAAATTCAACAGCAGTTTGTGAAAGACAGTTTCGAGGAAATCACGATCGGCTTTTCCGTGCTTCTCTTGTTCAATCTGATAGACACGCCAAGTCGCCCAAGCGTGAACGGGTGGGTTCACGTCGCCGAACGCCCATTCGTAAGCCGGGATTTGGCCGTTGGGATGCATGTACCACTCACGCGTCATCAGCACCAATTGTTCTTTGGCGAACACCGGATCGAACATCGCAAACGGAACGCAATGAAACGCGAGATCCCAAGCCGCGTACCACGGGTACTCCCATTTGTCAGGCATCGAAATGATGTCCGCGTTGTTGAGGTGATCCCATTCGTGGTTGCGACCGGAACGTCTCGAAGCTGGCGGTGTTGGCTGATTCGGATCGCCCTTCAACCACTGCGAAATGTCGAAGTTATAAAACTGCTTCGTCCAAATCAAGCCGGCGATGGCTTGTCGTTGTACGTTGCGTTGATCTTCGCCTTCAATGTCTTTTTGCAACTCAGCAAAGTACTCGTTCGCATCGGACTTGCCGTTGTCAAAGAGTTCGTCGAAACCTTCGAAGGGTTTTTGAACGACTCCATCGTCGCGGAACAGTCGCAAGTCAAACGACATTGAGTCGCCTGCACCAATCGAAGCCTTCAAACGCGCGGCGCATTTGGTGCCCGTCTTGTCTGGGTTAATTGCCTTCACATCGCCATTGACCACGTACGCATGAAAGGCGTCTTTGTGGAAGCCAGCCGACTCCATTCCAAACATCTCGGGGTTGGTTTCGTTTTCAGTAAATAAAAACTCGGCGTCTGTGCGAGAGCAGAAGCAATAAGAGCCCAACTTTTCGTGCTCCGCCATAACGTGGCCGTGACCCTGCAGGCTGAGGCTTGGCTTGACTCCATCGCCGTGTCCCCAGCTCCATGTATTGCGAAACAAAAGATTCGCCAGCAAATCGAGGTCAGCCGCCTCCGGCCCACGGTTAAACACCGTGATGCGAATCAAGGTGTCAAACTCGGAAGCCTTGACATACTCAATGAAGACATCAAAGTACCGATCGTCATCGAAGACACCCGTGTCCAGCAATTCATATTCGTCTTCGTCCTTGCCTGCCGAGCGATTGGTGTTCGCTAGATCAGCATAAGGGTACTCACTTTGAGGATACTTATAGAGCATCTTCAAATAGGAATGGCTCGGCGTGCCGTCGAGATAGTAGTAATGTTCTTTGACGTCTTCTCCGTGATTGCCTTCGTTGCCGGTCAATCCGAACAGACGCTCTTTGAGAATTGCATCTTTACCATTCCACATTCCCAACGAAAAACAGAGTCGCTGTTGATCGTCACTGTACCCACCGATTCCGTCCTCGCCCCAGCGATAAGCTTGCTTGCGGGACGCTTCGTGATCGAGAAACTCCCAAGCCTCGCCATGTTCGCTGTAGTCCTCTCGCACGGTGCCCCATTGCCGCTCACTTAGGTAAGGACCCCAGACTCGCCAATCGCTTTTGAGAGTTGATATTCGTTCAGTTTCAATGGTCATAATGTTTAAGACAGTTTCAAATTTGGTTAGTGAAAAAGAAAGGATGCAGACTGAGGTTAGAGCTATGAGATGTAAGTGAACTCATGCGAGGCCGAGGCTGAGATCTCAGTCCCTGTTACTTCCGAATTCAGCCTTTCTTGTTACCTTTTGTGTTGACCTCTGGCCACATCATGCCCGTTCGTTTGAGGTTCTCTTCCGGTTGAGAGCTCATCTTGCGCAACACAGGTCGCTGAAAACAAAACCAACACCATCAAAAGAGAACGCATAAGTTTCTCCTAGATATGAATCTTGACTGAACCGGGGTTTGAGACAGTGCCCCCCGAAGCAAGTAGTGTGCCAAACCTTTGCAGGAGCAGTTAGATTTCGAATCCGCCGCGATTCACCGAGTCTTTTGACGCCTACCCATACGAAGACGAAATTGGCCCAGTGAATGCGATGGTCGCGCGGCGACCACTTTAGAAAGTTCTCAAGTTCATTCAAGAGAGCTGGGCGACCGCGATGGTTGGCAAGCGACCACCAGTCGTTGGCTGAACGTAGTCTGACCAATCTGATTCTTTTTATGGTTGCCGCACGATCAAACCGCATCACTTTCGCTAGCAGCCGACTCATGTTTTTGTTTGGCAGGATGAAGAAAAACCGGCGAATCGTTGAAGATTCAAGATTTAGGCGATCGTAATTTAAGGGTTAGCTAGGTTTGGCACCCTACTTGCTTACTTCGATGACAACCCTAGAGCGAAACCGCTCGCGTTAGTCAATTTGAATCATGGAAGGTATCCCCCAATGCTAGTTCTTTCACGCAAAGCCAATCAAACAATCGAATTTCCTGAACTCGGTATCAGTGTTGAAGTTCTTAAGGTCAAAGGTAATGGTGTTCGGTTAGGCGTTAAGGCCTCGGAGTCAGTCCGCATTCTTCGCGGGGAGCTTGTTGAGGTCGTCAGTGAGTTTGAAGATGTCGCTCCAAGCATTCCTTTTGCTCAATCGCACAAACAGTTAGATTGCCAACTGGCTTAATCACTTTGTTGTTTCGTAACGCTAAGTCCATGGAAGCTTTGTTGGTTGCAGACGCAGATCCGTTTTAAAGAAAAGTTAAACACAAACACACGCTTGAATCGCCCCACCCGAGTTGCTCCGGTGGGGCTTTCTTTTGTCATATTTTCAAAAATCTCGAAACACGCCAAAGCAAATATCGTTGGACTTGCAGGGCAACGTTCGTGCTTCTGACGATTGATTGAGTAAATTGTTTGTGTCGAACAAGCGTTCGCAGCTCATTGAGAACTAAAATGCCGAACCCGTTCTTGGTTGAAACGTGACCGTCAGGCTTCAGCGCTCAAGTGGATCGGATATCCGCCAAGTAAACGTTTGCCGAATCGTGGCTATTTCTGAATCAGCTGAGCGACTTTCGCCAGTAAATCCTCCCGGTCGATTGGCTTCGTTAGATAGCCATCGCAACCAGCGTTGAGGCACTTTTCGCGGTCGCCTCGCAGGGCACTTGCTGTCAAAGCGATGATTGGCGTTTTGATTCCGAGTTTACGAATCGCCGCCGCCGTGTCATAGCCGCTCAGTCGTGGCATGTGCATGTCCAGCAAAATCAAATCGAAGACCGTTCGTGTGCTGCCGTCATCTGCTTCAAACAAGTCCAATGCGGCTTGGCCGTCGATCGCAACTTCTACAGTCGCTCCAGCATTCTCTAGCATTCGCCGAAGCAGGACTTGAATTCCATGCGTATCTTCAGCAACTAATATACGACCAGTGATTTTCTGCTTGGCCAGTGCCTTGGCGGCTTCACCCGAACTAAGTTTCTTCAGTTGAGCGTTTGGGTCAATCATTGTTAGCCCTTTCAGCTCACCCGTCGGAAGCATCAAAATGAAGGTGCTACCCTCGTTAAACACGCTCTTGGCCGTCAGACTGCCACCAAGCATTTCGGCAATGCGACGGCTAATGTAGAGGCCCAGTCCTGAGCCGCCCTTACGGCGTGTTGGCGATGAGTCGACTTGCGAGAACTGCTCAAACAACTGCGCGAGCTCATTTTTCTTGAGACCAATCCCAGTGTCTTCAACCTCCACACGTAGTTTCGGGCTCGATGCGTGATCAACAAACTCGCAGAGGAGTGTCACTGAACCGCTCTTTGTGAACTTGATTGCATTGCCTGTCAAATTGAACAAAATTTGACGGAAACGAACGGGGTCGGTTTGAATTTTTTCTGGCATAACTCCGTTGAACTTAAGGTGAAACTCGAGCCCTTTTTCCATTGCGCGATACCGCATCGACGAAGCCACGTCTTCGATGACTTGGATCGGCTCAACCTCGACAGGATCTGCTTCTAGCTTACCGGCTTCAATCTTCGACATGTCTAAAACATCGTTAACCAAAGTCACCAGATGCTGACCACTCTGGCGGATTAATTGCAACGTATCATGTTTCGCTTTGTCGTTTTCTTGCTCCAACAACATCTCTGTCATTCCAACGACGGTCGTCAATGGAGTTCGGATTTCATGACTCATGTTGGCAACGAAGGCAGATTTGGCAACGTTTGCGGCCTCGGCAACGTCACGTGCTCGTGAAAGTTTGTTTTCCGTCTTTTGGTGGTTGGTCATATCAAATTGAACACCGACGAAATGAGTCAAATTTCCATCGGCGTCACGAACGGGAGTGATTACAAGTTCGTTCCAGAACTTTTTGCCATCCTTCCGGTAGTTGAGCAGTTTTACCTGCGCATTTGAGCCTCGCTTTATCGAGGAACGCAGCTCCTTCACGGAAGCAGCATCCGTTTCAGGCCCCTGTAAGAAACGGCAATTCTTACCAACCGAATCTTCCATGGAGTAACCCGTCAGTTTTTCAAAGCCGGGATTCACATGGACAATGGGATTGCCTTCTTTAGTTGGATCGGTGATCACCATCGCTGTCAAAGACGACTCAAACGCTCGCCGGAACACGCGCGATTGCGTTTCGAAATCAACTCGATCGGTCACGTCGATGCCGGAAGGAATCAGATGAGTGATTTCCCCTTTGTCATTTCTCAGGGGCTTCAACTGAAAATCCAGCGTAACGAAAGTATTTTCAGCAACACGCACGCGGGCGTCGTACCGCACCGACTCTCCACCGCGAGCAATCGAGATCGCTTCGTTTAGTTTGGCTTGAGTGCCCTCTGAGTGCGACCACCAATAGGCATCTGCAAACTGTTTGCCGACCACGTCTTCCTGTGTCAAGTTCGCGGCAGCCAACGCAGTTTGGTTTGCTTCGATTAACGTCCCGTCGGGGAGCAATACTCCAGCAAATGCGTACAAACCATCAAGCGTGCGGCGCAAGAACGCCTCACGATCTTTGAGATCTTTTTGGTAAGCCAATTGCTCTGTGATGTCCCGCCCAACTTTGGAGATATACGCGACTTTGCCATGCTCGTCCTTGTGCGCGGCGATTACCGAAGAAAGCGGAATCTCTTCACCTTTCTGGTTATTGATCTTGGTGACCCCACGCCACTCGCCGGTTTCCATAACCGCCGGCATAGCAACTTCGCTGACTAGTTCAGACGTTTCAGCTGTGTACCATTTGTCGATTGGCGTTCCAGTAATATCTTCGTCAAGCGAAATGCCTAGCATTCTGCGACCAGCCACATTGATCGACAGCGTGTTACCGTCGGCATCGCAAAGACCAACGAAGTCAGTCGTAGTTTCAATAATTGTGGCAAGTTTCTGTTGCTCTTCTTCGGCCTTCTTTTGCAACGTATAGTCGTGACTGACGCTGGAGAAGCCAGAGATTTCATCGAACTCATCGAAAACAGGAGAGAGTGATAGACCGACGTGCAGGATCTTGCCATCTTTACGGGCCCGAGTTGTTCGCCAGTCCTCGATCGTCTCGCCGTTGGCAACTCGCTCCAACATTTTTTTGCTTTCCCCCCCTTGGCCCTCCGGAGTGAGCAGCGTGACCCGCTCTCCTATCGCTTCTTCCGCGGTGTAGCCGTACAAACCTTCCGCAGCGTGATTCCAGCTTGAAATCAAGCCGTCAAGTGCGACACCGATTACTGCGACTGAAGTTGAACTAATGATATCACGGTACACCCGAAGCTTGACGTCCGTTTCTTTGACCGAACCGATGTCGAACAAAGTCATCACCACGCCCTCGACTTTTGCTTTTGTTCGATAGGGTAGGATTCGAAGCAACCAAAAATTACCTCGCCGGTCGCGCACTTCTCGCTCAAAAGGCTCTTCGGTTTCGAGCACCGTTGCCAGTTCATCAAAGACTTGCTCGTCGCGGATGTTGTGCGCAAAGTTTCCGATCGGACGACCGATGTCTTGCGGCAACAAATTAAACGTCACAGCGATCTTGGGGGTGAAGCGGCGAATGGCCAGGTTTTCGTCCAGGAAGATCACACCCACATCGGTAGACATAAACAGATTGTTCATGTCATCAGTAAGTTCGGTCAGTTCACCAATCTTGCGTTGGTATTCATGATTGACGGTATACAGCTCTTCGTTGACCGACTGAAGTTCTTCGTTGGTGCTCTGCATCTCTTCGTTGGAAGCCACCAGTTCTTCATTGGTGGCTTGCATTTCTTCGTTCGACGTTTCCAGTTCTTCGACCGTCGCCTGAAGGTTCTCCTTGGTGTATCGCAGTTCATTCTCAAGGGTGGAAATGTGATCCCGAGAGAGCTCCGAGACATCCACGTCTTTATCAAACACTTGAGCTTTGACAAGCTCGTCAACCATCGGTTCGATTGTTACAAGCGTGTGAACAACCTCCGTTCGCGGATCTCGCATCGGTTTGACGATCAAGGTAATATGCTCCAAGCCTTGCACCGTCTTGACTCGGATTCCGGTGTAGCGGACGACTTTTTGTTCTTTCGCGGTGTGTTGAAGTGCGCCTGAAACAGAAGTCTTTAAATCTTCATGGATAAGCTGCATGAGATTTGTCGAGACGCGTCCGCCGCGAAGTTGCAAAAACCGCTCTGCGCCGCCAAACGAGTGAACCAATTCGCCACCTTCATCAACCAAAAAACTTGGCGACATAAACTCGTCTAACAAAGTGTCATACGTCGCCAACAGCTGAGCTTCGGGGGTACGCCTTGGGCTCGCTCCCGGCTTTACGAAGGGACGCGAAGCCGAGCCTCCGCCGAGCGGCAGCTTTATATTGCCAGTTAGCCGTACATCACGACGCTTGCTGTAAAGTCGCCATTTTTTATCGACGACAGCAAATTCTTCACGCAAGTCTCCGGGCGTTTCGCTGGGGCCGAGAAACATGTAGGAACCGGTACGCAACGCGAAGTGGAATAGTGAGATGACTTTCTTTTGCACCACGGGCAGAAAATAAATCAGCAAGTTGCGGCAGGTCACCAAGTCCAATTTGGTAAACGGCGCGTCGTTAGCCAAGTCATGCGGCGCAAACACGATCATCTTGCGAATCTCGGGGATGATTTCGTAGCCGTCGATTCGTTTGTTGAAGTATCTCTCCAGCCGTTTAGGTGAGACTTCTCCGAATGAGGCTTCCGGATAAAGACCCAGGCTGGCGAATTGCAGGGACTTTCGGTGCACGTCGGTCGCGAAGATCTTTATGTTCGGTGGATACTTTTCGTTCTCGAAAGCCTCGTAGAAAGCGATCGCGATTGAATACGCTTCCTCACCGGTTGCACACCCTGCGATCCAAACACGAATTGCTTCGTTGCTGTCTTTTTTCTTTTCAATTATCTTCGGTATGACATCTTTGGCGAGAAGCTCAAAAGCAACTCGATCACGAAAAAACTGTGTAACTCCAATCAATAAATCTTTGTACAACGAATGGAGTTCCTCCGGATCATCCGCAAGCACAAACGCGTAATTGTCAAGCGTTTTGAAATGCCCTAAGCCGATCCGTCGTTCAATCCGGCGTTTGACGGTGGTCGGTTTGTAGAGACTGAAATCAAGATTATGCTCGCGCCGGAGCAATCTGAAGATCTCTTCGAGTCCCGTGTCAGTGGTCACAACCGTTTCTTGCTCAGCCAACAGTTGGGGTGTTAAGCCGTCGCTGATGTATGTCGATATTGCGTTTGCCATTCGCTCGGGTGGCAACACGAGATGAACAGCATTGGTTTCCTGCGCACTTAACGGCATGCCATCAAATTTTGCGGAATCTTCGTCTTGGCAAAGGAGCAATCCGCCGGCTTCGTTAATGTCGACGATGCCACGCGAACCGTCGCTTCCGGTTCCCGAAAGGATTACGCCAATTGAATTTTTGCCACTGTCGTTTGCCAAAGATCGCAAAAAGTGATCAATCGGTAGATTCAATGGCTCGTCACGATCGCGTTCAGTAAGCAACAACTGGCCGTTAGCCAATACCATCTCGGTGTTGGGCGGGATCAGGTAGATCGTGTTTGGCTCGACCGACAATTGATTGGTCACGCGTTTAATCGCCAAAGACGTTCTACGCCCCAGCAACTCTTCCATGTGACTTTTAAAATCTGGCGACAGGTGCTGCACGACGACGAACGCGGCACCCGTGTCTTCGGGCATCCCCTCAAAGAATTTTTCAATCGCTTCAAGTCCACCAGCTGACGCACCGACACCAACAACGTGAAAATTGCACGACTTGCCAGCCGGCTCCGATTTTGACCCTAGCGACCTCGGCGAATCCGAATCCATTTTGGTTTTCGATTTATCTGGTTTCTTTTTCATCAAATGTTTTTCTTAGTTGCTGGCCCGGAACTGGTTTCCGATTTGGACACGGGTAAGAGAACTCTTGGAAATCCTTGGGCTTATGGATTTTTTTAACTTATAGACTTTTGGTAGTTCACGCTTACGGTTCGGAGAACCGAGCGACATTGTCGCTCAGCTTTCCAAGCTGATAGCGCAAACTAGGAACTTCATTCTTTGCAGTTCCTGGCCTGCCCAAAAGCTTAAGCAAAATCAAAGACTTGCTTAAGTCTCAAATTGTATTCTCGCATAGCCACGGTTACGTCTGCGACTAAGCTTCCGTCCGACGGAACGGCTAACACGCTCAATCGCCGATGCGATCACTTTCGAAGCAGACACATCTTTGTCAGCGAGGAAGAACTCTTTTCGGTTTCGCAGTTTCACAAGGATCTTGCAAGCTCGGTCGATTCCTTCTCGGGGGCCGTTGACGCCTTCGACTGTGATCACAATAGATTTTACGTCGTCGCGAAACTTGCCAAAAGCAGCCTTTGCCCGTGACTCAATGCGGTCAATGGCTGCCTGACCTAGAAGCCTCTGTTTGTCGTGGATATACAATTTCATGTTCGTCACTCCAGCTTGAGAAAATGCTTGTTCTGTTACTGAATACTCGCCAAAACGGCCATGCTTACAGCCTATCTGCTTTTTTTACATTTCAGTCCGCAAACACTGAAAAAACCACCCTCCAGTCGTAATTAAGTGTGGATTTTGGGCCGGACCTTGGGAACTGTCCTGAACAGATTCCCGATTCGGACACGGCTCTAATGATTTCAAGCACCTTGGCAACTCACGCTGACGGTTCGGAGAACCGAGCGACATTGTCGCTCAGCTTTCCAAGCTGGTGGCGCAAACACGAAAGTTACTGCGTGCCCTCTTCTTAGTGAACCCAACCCGCTACTTTGAACGGATTAAACCTGCGTTTCAGCCGTCAGCTTGGAAGTCCAACAAGCTTTTGCTGCAGGGAACCAAGAAGCGGAATCACCCCCCGATTTGGTCTGCAGAAACAACTTGTTCGATCACGATGCCAAGCGACCGGATCTTGGTCCGAAGACTGCCACGGGTGATCCCAAGCAATTCTGCGGCTTGTGATTGATTTCCGGAGGTGTGAACAAGAATTTTGGTCAGCAACTTCCGCTCCATCATCTCCAACGATTCGGCGTAAATGCCACTGGAACCCTCGTCGATACGACTTTGCACGAACGAATCAACACTAATGTCACTAAAAGTTGAGCCGACGACGGCAACACCTTCTTTAGCCCCGTCATGCCTGTGTAGCTCGGCGTTAATATTCTCAGGCACAATGACAGGGCCAGTTGCCATTAGCAAAGAACGGCGAATAACGCTTTGAAGCTCGCGCACGTTTCCCGGCCAATCGTAGTTGTGCAACAGTTTGACTGCTTCGGGCGAAATCCCTTCGACTTTTTTACCTAGCTGTCGGGCAAACTTTCGAATGAAGAAGCTGGTCAGCAAATCAACATCACCACCCCGCTCGCGCAAAGGCGGCAAATGAATCTCAAAGGCGTTGATGCGATGGAAAAGATCGAGGCGGTACTCGTTCTCTTCGATCATCTGCTCAAGGTTTCGGTTCGTAGCCGAAACGATTCGCGCGTCAGTGTCGATTGTTTTCGTTCCACCAACGCGTTCAAACTTCTGCTCTTGGAGCAGACGCAGTACCTTACTCTGAAGCAACGGCGACATATCGCCGATCTCATCAAGGAAAATTGTCCCTTGGCTACACTGTTCGAATTTGCCGACATGCCGACGCTCTGCCCCTGTGAAAGCACCTTTCTCGTGGCCGAACAATTCACTTTCCAAAAGCGTCTCTGACAACGCTGCGCAGTTGACCGCAAGATAACACTCTTGATCACGTTGGCTGTGCTGGTAGATCGCTCGGGCGATCAACTCTTTTCCCGTTCCGCTTTCGCCGCGAATCAGTACAGGAACTTTTTGGGCAGCGACGCGTCCGATCTGCTTGTAGACTTCGACCATTCTTGGGCTTTTGCCGACCAGTTGGTCCCCGCCGCCCAACGGCAATTCACCGCTATCACCGAACGTCACCGGCGACCGCATCAACCGGCGCGTATTAAAGGCACGTTCAACGAAGTCTTGGACCTGTCGAATGTCCAGCGGTTTAGTACAGAACTCGTAAGCCCCCAACTTCATCGCTTCGATCGCGGTATCGCTGTCGTCCATGGACGTGATAAAGATGACTGGCAGGCGGGCATCAATCGAACGAATCTTCCGCGCGAGCTCCAGCCCGCTCATTTCCGGCAGCATGATGTCCAGCAAACATACGTCTACCTTACCGTCCACCAACAGTGGCAGCCCCTCTTCGGCTGTCGCTACAGCGGTGAGCTCTACATCAGATTGTTCAAACGCTTTTTCGATCAACCGCAAAACGGTGCGGTCATCATCAATGGCTAAAATTCGCGGCATGTCGCCTCCCTTAGCTGAAATTATACCAGCAAAAGGGATTCGACGCTTTAACCCTGCCAAATCAATTGTGTCATCATCGTAAAGACTTCTTGAGTTCATAAATTCGTCTTTTGCTTGGAAGTGGCAGGTTTTCCCCGGCCCCAGAGCACATCACCTCAGGAGCGGGCACGGAAAGTTTCGTGTTTACGCTAACAGCTTGGAAAGCTGAGCGACAATGTCGCTCGGTTCTCCGAACCGAAAGCGTGCTGTGCCCAAGGCTCTCCTCACTCACAAATCAGGAAGTTATTTCGGGACTATTCTTCAGCGACAGGCGAACTGCTGTGTAGGTGGCTTGAACAACTCTAACTAAAGGTTCAACCAGAGATTGAGGCTAGTTCCGAACACAGTTCTGCATACAACTCGCGGAGCCTCGGCAATTGGTCATCCACCTCCGACAACATCTGCTCACGCCCCGCGATCTCCAGTGACAGCGCCATGTCGCAACATGGTTTTGCACCGAAATTTGACATTAACCCCTTGAGTGCGTGAGCCGACTTCTCAAGTGCTAACGCATCTGCTGTTTCAATAGCTGAACAAATGTCGTCGATCATCTTTGGCGAGTCCGCCATGAAGATGTCGACAAACTCACTGAACAATTCTTTGTCGCCTCCAAGTCGCTGTAAGGATTTCTCATACTCGACCAGAACAAGTTGCTTGCCGGACCGTTTTCCGGCAAGTGACTTGTCCATCTTCGATTCATCCGGCTTCATATTGACAGTTCTTTCTGGATCGAGCCGCCATCGCGACAACGGCCACGCAACTATGGCTAATTTAATGAGCGTCTACGACTGCATTTAGTGTGCCAACCCTGTGCAAAACAAACGTGAAGAGCGATAAAACAGGAACTGCTCGCCATAGATTTTCTCCAAAGCCATGGAATTAAATTGAGCAAATTTGCCGAGGTTGGTCGCCGTGCGACCATCGCTGGTCGCCAGAAGACCAATCACGAAAATGCGTTTTGGAGGGATGGGTGCGTAAAATTTGTCATTCACTATCGAAAACTTGGTTTGGCACGGCAGATGCAACTGACTACTTCGACCCTTTTGAACTGTGACCGCCCGTATTCTTTTTAAATCAAAGGAACACCGTAATGCAACTGATAAATAGAGTTCGAAGAGAGAGACCAGTTAAGCTGGCGGATTCTAATGCGAAAATTCGCCAACGTGTTTCGTGTTTTCTTCGCAGCCGGCATTTTGCAACGCTCAGAAACATTGAAATCCAAGTCGACCGAGGTGAAGTTACTTTGACTGGCTCGGTGCAATCCTATTATGAAAAGCAAATCGCACTCACCAGCCAGAGCATGGCTGGGGTTGTTTCGCTGGTTGATAAAATCGTAGTTCAACAAAAAACGGAACGACGCGATGGAGTGTTGCAAGCCTAGTCGTTGGCGGTGTCTTGGAGACGGGAGAGCCTTTTGAGGCTTCGCTTGGGTAGTTCAATCCTTGTCGTGCTCGCAAAGCCTTTGCACTCGCCAAGTCAACTCTTCGGGTGCGAAGGGTTTTTCTAGTCGCAAGTCGGCTTTAAGTAATTGTGCGTAACTAAGTAATTTCAAATCGGGGCTGGAACCGGTTACGGCAATCACCTTCGGGGAATTTTCGACGTTCAAATGAACATGCGTTAGAAAACTAAGCCCGCCCTTTGGCCGAATCCCTGATTCGTGATCACGAATCAGCATGTCCACCACGACCACGTCGACTTGCTCCGCAGCAAGGGTTGCCACCGCATCCTCCGAAGTCGATTCGACGAACACACGAAACCCTACCTCTTCTAACGCGGACTGCCACGCACTTGAGAGCCGCGATTCATCCTCTAAGATAAGAACGGTCTTCATACGCCACCTCCAGTCAATTTTTTGACGACACGTTCCAAGTCCGCTTGATCGACAGGCTTGGTTAGCCGAGGAACATCAGCAAGTTCGGTTGGAATATCGAAATTGCCATCGTGGCCGCTGACAAACACAAAAGGAATTTTCTTCTTTTGCAACATGATCGCCAAATTAAAACTGGTGACCTGCCCAAGATTGATGTCGAGCACCGCCATTGCGAGCCGCTCCGACTCAATCACTGGGACAGCTGTTGGACTATCAGGGGCAGCGAAAACCTGATCGTAGCCAAAGTTGTTAAATATCCTTTTCATCTCCAATGCCAAAACCATTTTATCTTCGACGATCAAAATGCTTTTCTGGTCTAACGACGTATCAGATTCGCTGATGGCTTTAACCGGGAGATTGCCGAGCAGCTTTTTTGAGTTCCCAACGATCTGCGGTTTTGGTGGCTGCTGATCAGGCACTGTGACCGCCTCGCTGGGTAGCCAGATTTTGACACGCAGCCCATCATCTTTAAAACTCAGCGATACTTTACCACCGCACTCGTATGGAATCGCTTGCTCGATCAAAGTCAACCCAAACCCGCGGTGTGTCGGCGGTTGTATGCCACGAAGTTTGCTCTCGCCCCAGTCCAGTGCAACACCACCAGCGTCGCGGTGCCACTTGATCGAGAGCACGCCAACATTTGAGGAAAGTGCACCGTGCTTAACGGAATTGGAAACCAACTCGTGAAAGACCAACGCAAGTATCGGAGCCACTTCTGGTCGCAACCCAATCGGATCGCCAGCAACAGTGATGTCTTGGCGAGTGTTGAGGTACGGTTTGATCTCTCTAGTCAAAAGACCCTCTAAGCTGGCAAACTGCAAGCCGCTGCTGCCGATCAGATCATGAGCGGTTGCCAGCGCGGATATCCTTTTCTCGAACGATTGCACGTAAGCTTCCAGCGAAACTGCTGAGTCACTCGTTTGCTGGCTAATTGAACGAACAAGAGCAAGGATGTTTTTGACACGATGGTTAAGCTCGGCCACCAATAAATTTTGGTAGTTCCTCTGTTTCGACCACACTTCTTTGGATCGTTCGGAATCTTGGAAAACCAGATCCAAAACGACGCCGCGAAGCTCTAACGCCGCCGAGACATCTCCCTGATTCCAAGGCTCACATTTTCCTGTTACCGATTCTGTGTATTCACCAAACGAACCACGTGGTGATAGTCGCGGTCCGTTGGGGCCAAGGGTCACTTGCTTTTCCGGCGCCCCACCCCATCGCACATTTTCGATAATTTCGTTGCGAAAGTAGACAATCAAGACGCGGCGGTTGGCGTCGACAGAAGTCACGACTGCTCCAGCCGATTTGTGGGGCTCCCCAGGCGGAAGTTGATTCATACTGGCAAAGCTGTCGACAACAAACATTTCATCATCCGAAACCGAAACAAGTTGCCGGATAAATGTTTCGCTTGGCGTGTCACCGTGAGTCAGAATGTCATCGGCTTGCACAAGTGCGATTCCATCAGCTCGCACAGACTCGGCAATCGCCTCCCCTAACTGCCCAAAAACATCAACCAACGAATCGGATTCCGTGTGCCTAAAAGCTAAACGTGTCGACTGGGCTCGCTTTCTTCGTTCGATCAATTCGCGTTCAATGTCTTGCTGGAGCTGCATTGAAAACAGTTGCCCAAATAACTCACAGATGCCGCGATGATCGGGCGTCAACCGTTTTGGCCGTCGATGATGAAACGCGAACAACCCCCACAGTTCACCGCGGACGATGATCGAAATGTTCATCGAAGACCCTACACCCATGTTGGTCAGATATTCAAGATGGATTGGCGAAACACCACGCAAGTGAGTCAACGTTAAATCGAGTGGCTTTTCAATACGGCCAATGATGCTCGCGTTGGTGTCTTGAACGTCGACGATGTTTCGAAACGGCATTTTCAACGCAACACGTCGGACTTGAGGCGGGATGTCATAGGCCGGATAACGCAATCCAAGAAACGGCTCCACGGACGGACTCCGCGCTTCGGCAATGACTTCACCGTCTCCGTTTTCCAGAAAGCGGTAACCCATCACGCGATCAAACCCCGTCAACTCGCGCAACGCCTTGACTCCAGAATCGAGCAAATCCTGAAGCTCACCATAAACATTGAGCTGCGAAAGCATTCCTCGAACGCGCGAGATGTTGTCCGAGGGGGCATCCGCTGGCGAGACCAGCTGCTCAATTTCTAAGATGACGGTTTCTTCATGGATGTGAACGGCCACATCATGTTTTTGCTTGCCAAAATCAAACACACCAAGCCGCTCGCGCTGAGTGGTGATCGTTGGCAGTCCCATCGCGTTGCGGACTGAATGAATCAGTTTCTTATTCGTGCAGGCCTCAAGGAACGTTTGCCCGAGCTCGATCGGATCCGCTTGAGCAATTAATGAATCGAGATTGTCTGTCTTGTAATTGACGGTAAAGTCAGCTTTGTCAAAGCCGATTATCGCCCCGTGAGATTGCACATATCCCGGAATGTGAATGGGCTCAGACTCGCAGTTGTGAAGTGCGATTTCTTCTGGCGTCTTCAAAGATGACTCCTTGGAAAATTTGTGCGGTCGGACGAGGGGGCTGAGGCGGGCTTCGCTACCTGCTGAAAATCTTAAAGGCGTGATCAAACAATTCTGTGGCTGCTTTGACCGATTCGTGAACGGGAAAGCTTTCTGCCGATTGATCTGCTGCGGATAACGCTTTGACGAAGATCGGCCAACGCTGCGAGACATCAAGCGATAGTTGATGCAGGTATCGCGTGCCCAGTCCACCGGGCAGTTGTGCAGTGGCGGATTTGTAGAGCATGCTTCCGCCGAGCGCTGAACCCTCCATCACGTAGGCTTCGCCCCATTTTTCCGCCGCTGATTTTTCGACTAGTCCTTGGATGGCAACTGGAGCTTTGTTTTTTAGATCGGTGCCCGTCGATTTGAGATCGCTCTCGATCAGCCGACCAAGACCTACCGTGCGAGCAGTCATTCCAGTTTGAAGTTCTGCCCATTGAACACTTTGGTGAGCAACCGCGTGAAGTTGCCTCATGCCTTCTAGGTAGTGTGCGTAATTGCCTACCGAACCAAACGGATCGAGTCCTTGCATGAAATCATCCAGCCGCTGGTGAGCCTCGCGCGTTTCGATTCTCAGCCGCTGGCGAAAGTTGGCCAGTTCTTCCGTTTTTGGTGGGTTCATGCTGGGCTTTTGAGTGAAGAATGCGCGGCGGTAGCAGAGCGGACGTTATGTGTGTCGCAATAAGCCAATGCTATACCTGACCCGCTTTCTGGTCGCAAAGCAACCAGCCTGAGCGATAATCGCGCAGAATACCCCCGATTTTTGGGGATTGGCCTTGGAGCCGTTTAAATTCTGGCAGTCTGGCGATCGTGGGCTAAGACAGTCAGGCGATTACGATTTTCTTCTGAGCCTTGGAAAACTCGCTAACTGCGGCCCCGCAGAGGTGGAAAGTGTTTGCGAATAGCCGACTGAACGACTTAGCCACGGCCACAAATTAACCACCTGGTTTGCGCTATCAGCTTGGAAAACTGAGCGACAATGTCGCTCGGTTCTCCAATCCGTCAGCGCTTCCAACTTGCCCGCCACACAATCGGCAGCACAACGACCACCTTGAATGCCCAGCTCCCTTAAGAATCACGGGATTAGCCTCTCAGTAGAAAATTAAATATTGGCACGCAATATGCGTTCACTATTTCAGCCAGGTCGGCACAAGGCAGTTGTAAAGGAACGTCACATAGAATATCGAAGGTTAAGCAGTGGGTAATTCGGAGAACGTGCAGGCTGGAAAATTTAAAAAGCGAATCGCGTGGAGCCTGATGCTGATTCGAGCGGGAATTGCCGTCGTGTTTTTAATGTGGACGATCGACAAGTTCGTCAACCCCGGACACGCCGCAGCGGTCTTTAAGAAGTTCTATATGATCGGCGGCCTATCGAACGTGATCGCTTTTGTGATCGGTGCTGTTCAGTTAGTCATCGTCCTGGCATTCCTTGCCGGTTTCATGAGAACGTGGACCTACGGAATTGTGTTAGGTATGCACGCCATTTCGACGTTTAGCTCATGGGCCCAATACCTAGATCCATGGACGTACCCTCACCTTTTGTTCTTCGCCGCCATTCCAATGCTATCCGCATGTGTGACGCTGTGGTTGTTGCGAGACCTGGACACTTATTCGGTAGACGGATGGCTAGACACACTGCGTGCAAAGAGCATGGCGTCCACTGATACGGAAGTCGCCGAAGGTGAAACCGTCATCGCATAAGCTGTCGTGATCATAGATGCCGTGAGTTAACCAATTCATTCTCGACTGTAGCTTTCACAGCAAAGCTTTGAGCAGTTCCTTAGATGTTAGAAGTCGCCCGCACGACAGTGTCCTTTTGGGGAAGTCGCTAAGCCGTGGCGAAAGCAGGAAACAAAAAAACAAGGATTTAAAAATGAGCAACTCAACGAACGATTTAACTGGCAGATTTGAAAAACGAATCGCATGGAGCCTGCTTTTGATACGTGCTGGAATTGCGACTGTTTTTGTTATGTGGACGGTGAATAAGTTTGTCAATCCAGAACAGACTGCTGCTCTTTTTAAAAAGTTCTACATGATCGGATCGTTGAGTAACATCGCCGCTTATGCAATTGGCGGCGTTCAAATGGTGATCATCCTCGCGTTTCTAATCGGTTGGTTAAGGACATGGAGCTACGGAATCATCCTCGGCCTGCACGCCATTTCGACGGTCAGTGCTTGGGGTCAGTACATCGACCCATGGACTTACCCCAACCTATTATTCTTCGCCGCGTTTCCAATGTTGGCCGCTGGTACTGCATTGTGGCTGATGCGTGATTTGGACATCTATACCGTCGACGGATGGATGGCTCAAAGGCGATCAGCAAACTTGGATAGCACTCAGATTCCACTTTCCAAACGGGAAACGGTTGCTCCACTTAGCACGACGACAATCGGAAGCTAACTAACTTTCACCTGCGGATCATTCAAAAGCAAAAGTTAATGTGAAATGCACAGGAAACTAAAACACGATGAAACACTACCAATCGGCCACAGCGGTCATCGCAACATTGCTGACGTTGGCAGCACTCGCTGGATACTCATTCACTAACGCTCAACAATCGGAATCAGCTTCGGTGGTGGACCAACGCCCGTCGTTCACGCAGGGCGAGGCAACTTCAAACATCACTCAGTTGTATAACTGGTCCGGCAGCAACCCTCGCACAGCGAACATCGCCACGGTCAAGTCATCCGACGGCACCCAGTGGACGGTGCCCGCTAAAACAAATTTCCAAACGATCAAAGCGGCTGATTTGTATAACGAAGCCAGTGGGTTTACGCCTGCCGGCACAGCTGATGTTGAATTGGACGCGGTTCCCGTAATCGACGCTGGTGGCAAGGAAGTGTTTACAGCCTATGTTTTTGGCGACAACTATTTTGAGTTCCACGTGAACGGAAAATTATTGGCGGTCGACGCTATACCAATGACACCCTTCAACAGCAGCATCATTCGGTTCAAAGCCAGTCGACCGTTTACGATCGGAATTATGGGAGTTGATTGGGAAGAACGTCTTGGTTTGGGTTTTGAAAAGTTTCGCGGTGCTGATTTCCATCAAGGCGACGCGGGTTTGGTTGCCGTCATTAAAAATTCGGCTGGCGATACGATTGCCATCACGGACCAGAGCTGGAAAGCCCAGACGTTCTACACGGCTCCACTGAAATCTAAATCCGAATTGGTTCTTAAGAACGGCATCCGTGATAGCTCAGCAGCCAACACGGGCGACATTGCCGATGGTTCATCGTATTACGCCGCCCACTGGCCCGTGCCTGAGAACTGGTCAGCACCCCGGTTCGACGACAGTCGCTGGCCCTTTGCATCAACATTCACGAACGAGTTCGTCGGCGTCGACAACAAACCAGCCTACACCAACTTCACCGACATATTCGACAACGAAGTGGCCAATGCCCAATTCATTTGGTCGTCGAACCTCGTCCACGACAACTTGGTACTCTTGCGGAAGACCGTTGATAAGTAGCGGCCAAACGACTCAACGGGACTGAAGTCCAACATTAACGAGAAACCAAAAGAAATCCGGCCTTCCTTTTTCCCCACATGAATTCTTCCAAAGGTAAATCGCCATGATAAAAATCCTAAAACAACAAAATGAGCTTCAACCGTGGCTTTGGGTTCAGAAATATCATGACTGTTTTCACGGCTATGCGGCGAGTCGCTTAAATGATTCACAGGCAGCTGAAGATGTTGTGCAGGAAACGTTTCTGGCCGGGATCAAATTCGCTGACAGCTTCCGAGGCAATTCGCTGGAATCGACATGGCTTAGTTCGATTTTGAGAAACAAAACGGTCGACGTCATTCGAAAACGTGGGCGGCAGAAAAGTTCCCAACCTGCTTCTGACGAAGGAGAAGTTAATAGTTTTTCGGAGGACCAGTGTCGTCATGTGATAGGCGCATCTTTCGCAGTTTCTCCCTCAAAAGCGATGGCTGACACAGAGGTTTTGGACTTGGTACGTGACGCTGTCGCGCACCTGCCTAAAAAACAAGCGGATGTGTTTCGGCTTTATGAGCTTGATCCCTTGGAGCCGGAGGAAGTTTGCGACCGCTTAGACATTTCGCGTGGCAACCTTTGGGTTCGCCTCCGCCGAGCAAGAGTTGGGCTGGCGAATCACGTTTCAGATAAGCTTGCCCATGCCGAGACACCGGAACCAATTACTGCCTAAATGCAAAAGGTGTCGTCGAAAGCACCACTTCACAGCTTGGCAAGAGAGCATTTGTGAAAAAATCAATCATTCGTTTTGAGAGGAATTTCGGTATCATGTAAGCTAAGCCGGGCCAGCTTAAACTTTCGCAAAGTCTTCTAACAGAAGTATGCAGCGACTCTCAGGATTTAGTTAACCCGTCTGTCGCAACGCTATCAGCTTGGAAAGCTGAGCGACAATGTCGCCCGGTTCTCCGAACGGTCAGCGTCAACTGCCGGTAGTCTGAGAGCCCAGCCTTTTGTCCATGCCTAAATCGGGAACTTATTTCGGGAAAGCCTTCTGGTAAGCGCTGTTCCAACCGTTGCAAACGCTGTTCCAACCAAAATTCTTCTGTACTGGAACATTCGCTCTAAACACTGTTTTTGCCGAGTAATTAGGCATCGTGGACGCCGAATTTTAGCAAATTATTCTGTTTCTTTCACCTCACCTGTAAGACTCCAGGCATTGCCCGAGTATCCCCAGTATCAAACGCGACGACAAGACAAGTTCAACTGAGGAGAAATCAAATGCGAATGAATGTTTCAAAATTTAAGAACTGGGAATTACACGGTCCAGAAGGTCGAATTGGAGCAATTCAAGATGTGCTGGTCGATGACGACCGCTGGTCAGTCCGCTATTTGGTTGTTGCGATCGACGGTGGCTTGATCAAGAGGAAAGTTCTTCTCGATCCCAAATTCATTACCGAAACAGATGGCGATCAGGAGCAAGTTTCAACTTACCTGCAAAAGGAAACGGTAGCCAACAATCCTCGGCTTGAGTGGGTGCAGCCTATCTCACGTCAGTATCGAGAAGCGTTGACGGAACACTTCGGATCCCTCGCATATCGAATCGGCACCGCCCTTCTGTCTCCACAGCAGATGATGCAACTGGCTCCAAAAGAAGCGACCACCTTCGTTGACGAATCAAGCCCAGCATCATTGCGGAGCTTGAAAGAAATGCTTCACTACAAAGTTATTGACCAAAACGGAGCAACTGCAAAACTGTCGGATATTTGCGTCAATGCAACGACATGGTCGGCTGACCATGCGACGACTCGTTCAACTTTCGGCTCTCAAGAAGACCAGAATTCCATTCCAATGAATCGGCTCAAGAATGTTGATTGGAGCAGTCGGGAAATGCGGCTTGATGGCAGGACGCTGCTTAAACCAACTATGGATTCTCGACTTGAACAAGCTTGGGGTAACTTGTCACTCAATGAATCAGCCATCTGCTAGGTAACAAAACGAGCGTTACGCGATGTCTCACGAGAACGTTTCCATGATCAGGGTCCTCCTCACGCCCCATGAGTGTCATTCTCGTGGGGCATTTTCGTGCGCACTCATTTACCCAACGGATAAAACGACACCTACTTCAGGCTTTTCAAAGCCGCCGACACTATTTTTCTTGGCAAATATGTTTTTGTTGATGTCGCGAGCGGATTACGGTTCATCCTGAAGCATCAGCAACACTTTTTGAGATCTGGGTTGTGGGAAACCAAAGCATCATCATATGAACGATTTACGCGAGATCACGACTAAGAAGGCGGCCAAGCAGGCTGGCCTCCACACCGCCGAACAGTGGTTCAAGAAGTATCGTGCGCCGTTTGCTAATGAGTCGCCGGTGATCGTCAAAGGGGAGCAGCACTACCTAGAACGCCAAACGGAAGAGCTGTTCTCGAAGTCCCGTGGCCAGAGAGACATTGGGCCGCTTCGTGCGGAAGCAACCGTCGTCGGCGTCAAGCGTTTGCCGCGTCGCACGGTGCAATTCCCTGTCTATCGCGAGTCCGACTTTCAGTTTCGCGAGAAGGTTCAACGAATCCAGCGAAAAATTTCGCCTCCGCGGAATGTGGATTTGCTGGACGCGATCTGGGCGGCGACGTGTACCGCCAGAAAGTTCGAATCTGCTGCCACTGATTCGAGTAAAAAAGGTACGGAGGCTGCGCTCAAACGAGGTAGAGGTTTTATCAAGCGAAGCCGTAATCTACTGAATTTAGTTGACGCTGGTGTTCAAATGGCAATCAACCGAGAGGAAGTTAAGCATGTTGGCGTTCGCGGGAAGACGCACCGCTACTTTGGTGATGGCTACCTGTTTCAATCCACGGTTGCCCCACCAGAATGGCTCGCAAAGAGGCCCTCATTTCCCCAGAGTGTTCTTTTGGCTGCAGAACAACGCAAGCCGAGAGTTCGGTTGATGGATGCGGTTCACACGCTGAAGCAGATTTGCGAGAACCCAACGCTGTAGTTTGGGCTGGGTCAATTTCGATTCAGCACAAACAACTCCCGGACTTCCGCTAACAGCCTGGAAAGCTGAGAGACAATGTGTCGCTCGGTTCTCCCAACCGTCAGCGTGAACCGCCTAAGACCAAAGCCTCCGTTTGAAATTCGGATGTGGAAAAGCGTTGAATTCGGTAGGCTTTAACGCGTGCAATCTGCCATACGGACTCGTTTTACCCTCGTGAACGCAGCCTTAACCTCACTGGCTTTTGCCGCAAAACCGACCACCTTTGAATCCATTTTTTCAAAAACGAGACTGACTTTGCGCGAACGAACAATTTTCCATGAAGCAAAACGGGACGCCACAAAGCTTGACGATTAGTTTTTCGCTTCCGATACTACTGTTGGCGTCACCGAAAATCTGATGAGCACGCCACCCGAATCACTATCTGCGACAGAGAGAACCATGACGACCTTTAACCAAAACCGAATTCCTGAAACCTCTCACCCCAGCCAACGCAGGCAGTTTTTAGAGCGCTGTTTTGGGACGAGTTGCGGTTTTGCTGCCACGTTGCTGCTGGCTCCTCTGGCCGCTCGCCGTGCTTACGGACAAGAGAAAGCGGGAGATGTTTTAGGCAAGAGGCCCTTTGGGCGGATTGAGAAAATAGGCGATGGGGTTTGGGCCTTGGTCTCGACACCTTTTCAAGCGAACGGATCTGCGGGGGATCTTAGCACGCACAGTAACGGCGGGTTGATTGTTGGCACCGACAAAATTTTGGCGATTGATTCTTACCGCACTCGGGCGGGGTGCCAGTTTATGGCTGAAGCTTGCCAGTTTCTAACGGGCAGGATGCCTACGCATGTCGTGCATACGCATTTCCATTTTGATCATTTGGGAGGTACGCGCGGGTTTCTACAACAAGCCAACACGCCTGAAGTCATCATGACTCAAACGACACGGCAACTTGCATTTGAGGCGTATTTGAAAACGCAGGATGATCACAACAATCCTGGATTAAAAACTTCTGCGATTGAGAAATGGGGCGGAAACTTGACGGATGCCTCCATGATTATCGAGGACGAAACCAAGCCGTTGACGCTGGACTTGGGTGGACGTAGTGTCACCATCACCCCAATGTCGGGCCACACCAGTAGTGATTTGGTCATCTTCGATCAGAAGTCGCAAGTCACCTTTGCTGGCGATTTGGTCTGGGATGGAATCTTTCCTAACTTCATGTCTTCGTCGCCCAAGCAATGGATTGATTCGGTCAAAACAATTACCGCAGCATCTGATCAAACGATCGTGCCCGGGCATGGAAGTGTTTGCCAGAGCAACTCGGATAACATTAAAAAGTACCGCGTTCTACTAGAGGAAATTGAATCCCATGCACGCGCTGAATTTAAGAGAGGGGCAACGGATATGGACGCTGCCAAGTCGTTTCAGTTGCCGGAGTCGATTGGTGACTTCCGATACTTCCGCAGCGGGTTTCACGAGATTGCGATGGCCGCATGGTATCGCGAGCTGAAACGCAAGTGAATGAGCAGGATGGAAAAGTTCTATCAATTCGTGGTAACCAAAACCAAAAGCTTTGACAACTAGTGCTCAGCCACAAGCTCTTCAAGAGCTTTCGTGTCCCAGACTCGAATCGTTCCATCGCGACTGCTGGTGGCGATTCTGCTGCCGTCAGGATCTAGCGCAAAGCAATTAACGGCAGCAGTGTGACCTTGAAAGGTTAGAATGTTGTGGCCGGTCTCTACGTCCCAAAGGCGAGATATTCCGCGCTGACCTCCGGTGAATAGATGCTGGGACGATGGCCCGACAAATGTCACACCCCAATTGTCGCCGCCAAAACCTTTTAGCTGCGCGACCTTCTCGCCGGTGTCGACGTTTCGAATCCACGTATCGCTTTTGAACCCAACCGATGCGACCCAAGGAGCATCTTTCGCAAAAACAACACTGTAAATGGGGCCTTCATGGTCGTCAAAATTCTGTCGCTGCTCAAGCGTTTTGGCATCGAAAACTCGAACCGTTTTGTCGCTACCAGCCGCAACGATAGAACTTCCATCGCCAGAATAGTCTATCCCTAAAATCGTCGTGCCCGTTAGCTCAACACTGTTGCTTTCTTGCCCATTTCGCACGTCGTAGATATGAATCTCGCCGTCTCGATCTGCTGCAACCAATGAGTTTCCATCAGGAGAAAACGCGATCGCTCGGACGCTGTTGTGCAGCTGCCAACCTTGCTTTGCACTGAACGTTTCCAAATCCCAAACCTTAACCCACGAATCATCACCAGCAGTCGCGAGTAGATTCAACGTTGGGTGAAATTTCACATTCCAAACGTTTCCACCATGTGCATTGAAGCTGCGGACCACCTCCTGCCGTTCTATGTTCCAGAGTCGCACTGACCCATCACCGATACCAGCCGCAATCGTTTCGCCATCGTTCGAAAAATCAATCGACCAAACGTTGCCCGGGTTGCCCCCCAGCACAACGGACGGAAACTGCGAGGTTACATCTTCGGCATCGGATGTTTCGTGATTTAAAAAAACTAACACTTCATCCGTTGGCGGTGAATTCCCCCCCGCCTGATATCCCCACGGTGTCCAACCAGCAAAAACAATCAGCGATAATCCAATTGTGGCAAGGCTGGCAATG
>JALZUP010000197.1 GCA_023301505.1 Robiginitomaculum sp. | reverse complement strand
AATATCCCTGAAGAAAAAGGCAGCTTTATAAAATTTTGCAAAGCGCTGGGCGCGCGGGCTGTGACCGAATTTAATTACCGCTATGCAGACCAAGCCGAGGCGCATGTACTGGTCGGCGTGAAGCTCAACAGCATAGAGGGGCGCGAGCGCCTTATCGCGGATTTAGCGCAAGACGGCGTGACTGTGACGGATTTGTCCCATGACAGCTTGTCCAAGCGCCATTTGCGCCACATGGTCGGCGGGCGTAGCAATAAGGATTGCGCGGAACTCATTTACCGCTTTGATTTTCCAGAACGGCCCGGCGCCTTATCTGACTTTCTAACCGCGCTGGATGGGGGCTGGAACATTTCCCTATTTCATTATCGCAATCATGGTAGCAGTCAGGCCCATGTGCTGTGCGGCTTTCAAGTGCCAAATGGGGATGTGGCCGCGCTAGAAGCCGCGCTGGATAAAACCCAGTTTCCGCGCAGCCCTGAAACAGATAATGTCGCCTATCAATATTTCCTCAAAGGCTAACCTCGCCTCCCTTTAACTTGCCCCATTTAAAGCGCTGAAAGAAAAAGCTGAAAGCCTGCATATGACACATGAAGATTTTACAGCAGGCATGCGTAAATTAACCAGCAGCGTAACGATTATAAGCTGCGCCTATAAAGGAGAGCGATACGGGCTAACCGCCAGCGCGGTGACCGCGCTATCCGCTGAGCCTCCCAGCCTGCTAGCCTGCGTGAACCAATCCGCCAGCGCGCATAATTTTCTTCAAAAATCAGGCCTATTTTCGGTCAATATTTTATCAAGCGCGCAAAGCGATATTGCAAGCGCCTTTGCCGCAGAAGAGGCCGAGCAACGCTTTGACTTTGGCGATTGGAAAACAGGGCCGCAAGGCAGCCCGCAATTAACCGGAGCGGCAGCAAGCTTTGAATGCGAACTCGTCGATAGCTTGCCCGGATTTACCCATAATATCTTTATCGGAAAGATCACACATATTGTGACCAGCTCTGCTGAGCCGCTTTTATATGGGGACACACATTATGGCCGTTTCGCGCCGCACAAACCTACCTCCTAGCCTAGCCGCGCACAAAAAAACCCAGCCTCAATAAAGGCTAGGTTTGATTTAAACTTTAGCGCCATTAGCCTCATGAGGCCGCTCTGACGATTTAGCTAGCTTCTAGCTAACTATCTGCGACCGCCACTGCGATTATTACGGTCATTTTGGAGAATGCGCTCGCGAACAAGCGTCACGCCTGACGGGCTTGTTATTGTACCAAGCGCCATTGTCAGACCGCCATTAACTGCAGGCCAGCCCCGTATTGTGACTTCATCACCGACATTACCAATATCGCGAACTCCGACTTCACTATCCCAGCGGCGCGGAGCCATGCTCTCAATTGTCCAAACAAGCTCAATCTCTTGTGAGACGCCATCTTCTTTGTCTTGCTCAACAATCAAAATTGTATGCGGATTTCTAAATTCTAGCTCTTTTAGAACCCCCGTAATGATGATCGGGTTTTCCAAATCATAGATTGAAAAGCTGTGATGGGCGAGAGCCGAACTCGCAGGCAAAAGAGCGGCTAGGCCAAGACCTGCCAAAAGCGCTATTTTCGTAAGCCGTGATTTCATCATTTAAAACTCCTTAATGTCATAGCCGCCTTATCGCGGTTATATATTATTCAAACGTAAACCGTTTCCAGTTTCTGTTGTTATTTAATCCTTATCATAACAGTCTTATTGCGCATTACATCTGAACTATCCGTGAACAACACATTTAATTACATTCATGTTACAATGAGGCTCAATCTCACGCCCAAAATACCGATAAGGCTCATTTAAGGCCTCTCGCAAAGCTTCTCGAAAGCCCCTCGAAAGCCTCTCGCGGCTAGCTATCGGCCAATAATCCAGCTGGCTCAGCCGCTTTGAGCATAGCCGCTTGCAGCTTTTCAAAGGCGCGGGCTTCGATCTGGCGAATACGTTCGCGCGAGACGCCGTAATGCTGAGCAAGCTCTTCAAGCGTTTCAGGTTTATCGGCCAAGCGGCGGCGCTGCAAAATATCTTGCTCGCGCTCATTTAAATCAGCCATAGCATCATGCAGCAAATCCATACGCGCATCATGTTCTTGGGCTTGCCCTAAAACCTCATCTTGGCCTTGGTAATTCTCATCTTCTAGCCAGTCTTGCCATTGTCCGCCGCCATCTTCGCCGCCCACCGTCACATTAAGCGAGGCATCTCCGCCCGTCATGCGGCGGTTCATCTCAACGACTTCTCTTTCTTTAACATTTAGCGCAGTGGCAATTTTTTCGACTTGATCAGGATGCATATCGCCATCATCAATGGCTTTCATCTCGCCTTTAAGGCGGCGCAGATTAAAAAAGAGCTTTTTCTGGGCCGCCGTTGTGCCCATTTTAACAAGCGACCAAGAGCGCAGCACATATTCTTGAATGCTGGCCCTAATCCACCACATCGCATAGGTGGACAGGCGAAAGCCTTTATCAGGATCAAATTTTTTCACCGCCTGCATCAAGCCTACATTGCCCTCAGATATGACCTCGCCAATAGGCAAGCCATATCCGCGATAGCCCATAGCAATTTTCGCCACGAGGCGCAGATGAGAGGTCACCATTTTCTCGGCCGCGCCCGTATCGCCCGTTTGCTGAAACTTTTTAGCCAGCATAAATTCTTGATCAGGCTCTAGCATAGGAAATTTGCGAATTTCAGACAGATAACGCGATAGGCCCTGCTCTGGTGAGAGGGTCATAGACATTTTCATATTCCCGCCCGCCCTTTGCGCAGGCGTGAGCGGCGTGCGCTTAATCAGCTCTTTGGACGGTCTATGTGTCTGTGTCTTTTTGCTCGCCATAAGGCTCTCCGTAAAGAATTCCAAAGCTATATATAGGAATACGGGCCAGTAGTTTAAAGGTTTTACTCATGAAATTACGATTTTGTGAGACTTAAGTGGCTTAAAAATAGCTGCCCTTTATCTAAAGCCTTATTTAAAGCCGTTCCAAAAAGGCCTCTAACCTCACCATATCCTCTGGAAAATCGCATTCAAATTGCACATTTTCTTTGGTCACAGGATGTTTGAACCCAAGCGTTTTGGCATGTAGGGCTTGGCGTTTAAAATCGCGCATGGTGGATTTGGCACGCGCATCAGGGTCGGCCTTCATACCGCGAAAGGCGCGCTGTTTACCATAGAGCGGATCACCCAGAAGCGGGCAGCCTATATGGCCCATATGGACTCTGATTTGATGGGTGCGGCCTGTCTCAAGATTACATTGAACTTTGGAGGCCATAGGCGTGCCCACAGCCGCATTTGGCTGTTGGCCATAGCCTTTAAGCAATTTGTAATTGGTCACCGCCTCTTTGCCATGTTCGCTCTCAGGCAGCTCGCCATAACGGCGCAGCTCTTCATTACCGCGCTCGCGCACCACCGCCATTTTCTTGCGATCACCCTTTGAGCGCGCAAGGCGGGTTTCAATACGCCCCTCGCGCGGCTTGGGCCCTGCGCGCACAAAACAAATATAGGTGCGCTCAACCGTATGCTTGGCAAATTGTTTAGATAGGCCCTGATGAGCAATATCCGTTTTAGCCACAACTAAAAGCCCAGATGTGTCTTTATCAATGCGGTGCACTATGCCCGGGCGCAATACGCCGCCAATACCTGACAGCGTGCTTTGCCCCGCCTCATCGCGGCAATGATATAGCAAAGCATTGACCAATGTCCCCGTGCGGTTTCCCACCGCGGGATGGACGGTCATGCCCGCGGGCTTATTGACGATCAATAAATGCTCATCTTCATAGATAATCTCTAGCGCAATATCTTCGGGCGTAGGCGTATCGGATATGGCAGGTGGCACTTCGATCGTATAATCTGCCTCCTCAATCACTTTGGCCTTAGGGCGCGTGACAAGCTCCCCTTCAACGCTAACCTTGCCCGCTTCGAGCAAGGCCTTAACGCGCACGCGCGAGAGGCCCGACCAATTGGCTAGCCAGCGATCAAGGCGCAGCTTGGTATCTTCAAAATGGGCGGTACGGGTCAGGATTTGCGGGTCATTACTCATGAGCCGCTTATAGACATTTCTGCCGCGCTCGCAAATGCCCATTGCGCCCATCCCTCTGCCCTGTTAGGGAGCGAGCTAGATAGAGATATCTGACATCGTGAAGACCAGAAAATGAGGCCCGCCATGAAGATGAACGGTAATGAAATCCGTATCGGAAATATTATTAAGCACCAAGACACCTTATGGGTGGCGGTGAAAACCAATGCGGTTAAACCCGGCAAAGGCGGGGCCTTTAATCAGGTCGAGTTAAAAAACATCCTAGATGGCCGTAAGTTAAATGAGCGCTTTCGCGCCAGCGAGACCGTCGAGCGCGTGCGCCTTGATCAAAAGCCGCATAGCTATCTTTATCCTGAAGGCACGGCGCGCGTTTTCATGAATAGTGAAAATTATGAGCAGATAAATCTAGAAAATGACTTTATCGGCGACGCCGCCGCTTACCTGACCGATGGTATGGAAGTACAGCTAGAGTTTTATGAAGAGCGCCCCATATCTGTGACCCTGCCCGAGCAAGTTATTCTCGCCATTGCCGAGACCGAACCTGTGGTTAAAGGACAAACAGCGGCCAATAGCTATAAGCCTGCCATATTAGAAAATGGCGTGCGCACAACGGTTCCGCCCTTTGTCGGGGAAGGCACAAAAATTGTCGTCAACACCGCTGATGGCTCTTATATTAAGCGCGCAGAATAAGCCTTTTAAAGAAGGCCTATTCTCCTCTGTCTGCCCCTCCACCCTTACCCCTTGCGGCTCTTCCTCACCCTTCCATCATAAAGATATATAATGGCTACGCTCTCCCCCCTTATGACCATCATGCAAAATGCTGCGCGCAAAGCTTCTCGTTCGCTCTCGCGCGATTTTGGCGAAGTTGAAAACCTACAAGTCTCGCGCAAAGGCCCTGGGGACTTTGTGTCCAAAGCCGATAAGCAAGCCGAAGAGATTTTAGTTGATAATTTGCGCCGTGACCGTCCGGGCTATTCTTTTTTGCTCGAAGAGGGCGAAGAAATTAAAGGCTCTGATAAGACGCACCGCTTCATTATCGACCCGCTTGATGGCACGACGAATTTTTTGCACGGCATTCCTCATTTTGCGATCTCAATCGGACTTGAACGCGAGGGCGAACTGGTCGCAGGACTGGTTTATAATCCCATTAATGATGAAATGTTTCATGCTGAAAAAGGACGCGGGGCTTTTTTAAATGCAGGGCGCGGCGGGGCCGATATTAAGCTGCGCGCGGCGGCGCGAACCAATTTTAACGAGTCCCTTTTTGCCACAGGCATTCCCTTTATTGGCCGTCCGGGTCATGCTAAATTTTTAACCGAGCTGCATAAAGTCATGGCCGAGAGCTCTGGCGTTCGCCGGTTAGGGGCCGCCTCGCTTGACCTTGCTTGGACTGCTGCAGGCCGTTTTGATGGCTATTGGGAGCGCAACCTTAATGCATGGGACACGGCGGCGGGCATTGTCATTGCCCGCGAAGCTGGCCTAATCGTTGAAGAACTGGGCAATGATAGCGAAACATTGGCTGATCACGATCCTTGTCACAGTGGCAATTTAATTGTCAGTAATAGCGCGCTGATAGCTGAACTAAAAAACCGAATTAATTAGCTTTTTGAGTCGCTGCTTATTACGCGCCCCTCTTGTCACGCTCCTCTTGTCACAAGACCGCTTTATCCCGTGATTAGCCCTTAACCTCATTCAAAAAAGAATGTTTTGATAAGCATATAAGCTATGATATACGTTTTCGCATGGAAAACTGGTCTGACTTACCTATATTTATGGCAATTGCCCAAATGGGTAGCCTAACCGCAGCGGGGGCTAAGCTAGGTATTAGCCAGCCAACAGTGGGGCGACGGCTCAGAGCACTAGAAGACAGTCTTGGCGGCCCTGTGCTTAAAAAAGAGGGCGGGCAACTTGTCCCCACCGCATTTGGCCATAAGGTACTTGAACATGTCGCCCGCATGAATGAAGAGGCCGCAGCTATAGCGCGTAGCTCAGCCACGCTAGACCATTCACTCTCTGGCCCGCTCGTCATTGCCGCTGGCCAAGGCCTTGGCGAAAATTGGCTGCTTTTCGCTATGCGCGATTTCATGAAAGCTCATCCCGATATTTTACTTGATCTATCCATTGATATGCATAGCGCCAATCTCGCCCAACGTGAGGCGGATGTTGCGCTACGCTGGATAGGGCCAGGGACACAAAATAGCTTGATTGGACGCAAGGCTGCCTCGGTCGGATTTGGTCTTTATGCCAGCCAAGATTATTTAACGCGCAGAGCTATGCCGCAAAATCCGGACGATATGGCCGATCATGACGGCGTGACTGTCCTGCTCGATGGACATGATCTTTTGTGGAAGGAAGCAATAGGAACAGAGCTGGCTCAGCCGCGCCGCTTTACCGTGCGCGCCAATAGTACACAGGCCCATAAAAATGCCATTATAGCTGGCATAGGAATTGGCCCTTTGCCCCATTACTCCACTGATGGCCTTCCGCTCGTGCGCGTTTTGCCAAAATTGGAAAAAATAATTGATCTATGGGTTGTTGCCCATGAGGATTTGAAAAAATGTGCCCGCGTGCGCGCCGCCTTTGATTATCTTATAGATATATTAGAAAAAGATAATTCTCATTTCAGACATGGCACAGCAAGCATCGTAAAGCCCCCTCTTAGCTAAACCTTACAGCCTTTTATCTATACGTGCAGCCTTTACCTATGTGCGCGGCCATAATATTTGACGATAAATCCTCTAGCCGCGCGGCCAAATTTCTTTGGCCATACAATATGTTCCGCCAAAAAATCAAAGATTAATCCCCCCTGCGTTCCCCCAGCTTAAGCTAGCCATAGTTTATTATTATGGAGCGCTCAGACTTATGGCCGACCAAAGCCCGCATCTTTCCCTTCCCCTTATCGCGCCCGCCCAAGCGCAAAAACATGTGTCTTATAATGAGGCCATAACGCGTCTTGATGCGATTGTTCAGCTAAGCGCGCAAAATATTGCCCCCGCGCCCCCCGAAGAGGTGCAGGGCGGGCTACGGCTGATTATCGCAACTAATCCTGACGCAGGCGGCGCCTTTGAAAACCATCCTAATCATATTGCTATTTATGGTTCCTCGCAGAGCCCTTCTGGCAACTCTACTGAAAACTCTTCTGGCTGGAGCTTTATAGCTCCGCAAATAGGCTGGCGCTGTTATGTAGAAGATCTGGCGCAGCTTTATATTTTTAACGGCGAAATCTGGGACGCGGCGACGGGCAATACAGAGCCGCAAGAAAGCGCGCCACGTTTTGGCATTAACGCCGCTGCTGACGACTTTAACCGGCTAAATGTGAGGGCGGCTGCAAGCTTGCTTGATCATGAAGGCGGCGGGCATCAGCTTAAGCTCAATAAAGCTAGCGCGGCCGATACAGCCAGCCTTTTGTTTCAAAGCAGCTATAACGGCCATGCCGAAATGGGCCTAACGGGAACACATGATTTTCATATTAAAACAAGTCCCGATGGCACAAATTTTCACGATAGCCTCATCATAGACGCACTCAATGGGGCTGTAGATTTTCCGAACGGACTTGAGACGGGGCGCATCCTTCCATCTGTCGATGATAGCGGCGGAGCGGGGTTTCATTATGGCGTTCCAAATATTTTGGCCACATATTTAAGCCGTGGCTCATTAAGTTTAGTTCAAAACCGTCTCTTATTTGCCGCTTTTTATGTCGACCGACCAACAGAGATTCACGGAGGTACATTAGCTCAATTTTCCGCTGGAAGCGACGCCGATAAAATTATTCGCACAGGAATATTTAAACTGGGACAGCCCAATGGCAATAGTTGGGATATTGGCGAGCGAGTGATTGATTTTGGCAGCGTGCCCGCTGACCAAACAGGTCATCGCAGCTTTGACTTACAAACGCCCGTAACACTTGAAAAAGGGTGGTACGCCTCTGCTGTTGGTACAAATGCTAGCGGCGTGTCTTGCCGCTATGCCCGTATTTCACAGCCCGGGCAGTTTCAAATCATCCCCCATGGCTCTGGTACAGAAACAGATATACGATATGCTGGACCATCAGGATATATGTATAGCATAGGTGCTGTAGCAGAAATTAAAAATGGCTTTTCCGCACAATGGCCTCTTAACCCCGTCATCGATGTACCCATAACAACAGCATATGGATATCTTTTCTTCATTCCCAAATGGAAGCCATGGTAAAATCTAAAGAGGTATAAGGTGATATCTTAAAGCTTTTTGAATCTTTTTCTTGAAGCTTAGCTCTTGACGTTTTGCCTCTTGCAGCCAAGCAAATGCTCCGCTATAGACGCGCATCGCGCGGGTGACCCTATAATGCAAACCCGTGGACAACGGCAGGAGTAAGCCATGAAAGCAGATATACACCCAGATTACCACGAGATCACAATTGTGATGGTCGATGGCACAGAATATAAAACACGCTCAACTTACGGCAAAGAAGGCGATGTTTTAAAGCTTGATATTGACAGCAAGTCTCACCCTGCGTGGACAGGCGGCGATGCCAAATTGATGGATCGCGGCGGACGCGTCTCTCGCTTTAAAGATAAATTTGCAGGATTTGGCGTTTAAGCCATCTGCAAATAAAAATCTGAGAAAACCCGCAAATAGGCGGGTTTTTTTATGCCCGCCTCACCACGCATCATTCTCGCATCACCGCATATTATAATGCAAAATGCCCCAGAAAATTATTTGGCCCGTATATAAGATCATGACAAAGCTTAAACGCATCATATATCTATCTTTAGCTGCGCTAAGCACAGCAGGGGCGCTATGCGCGTGCAGCCCCGCTGGGCCAAATAATTCGCCATCGCCTATAATAGACAGTGAACTAGACGGCGAAATAAGCGGCGAAATAGACAGCAAAATAAACAGCAAAATAGGCGGGGCGAGCGCCTCTCTCCCCTCCCTGCTTTCAGACTTTCAGTTCTTAAATAGCGCTTCGCTTGCCCCTTTATCCGCCGCCCAGCTTGCCCAAGAGCTGATAGATTATGATGTGATATTTATCGGTGAAGAACATGGCCATATTGGCAATCATATAGCTCAAGCGGCTTTATTTAGTCAGCTTCATAATTTACGCCCCGATATAACGCTGAGCATGGAGCAATTTGAGCGCCATGAGCAAGAAACCCTTAATAACTATCTTGCTGGCGAGATTGGCGAAATGGTCTTGCGCCACGATACAGATGCATGGGATGGCTATGCGCAAAGCTACCGCGTGCTGGTCGAATATGCGAAAAATAATGGCCTGCCTATTATTGCCGCCAATGTTCCAAATGACTTGGTCAGATGCGTGGCTCAAAAAGGCGCGCAATTTTTGCAAACGCTTTCACAGCCACAAGCGAGCTGGGCGGCAAGCGAGCTTGATCTGTCAGAGGGAGCCTATAAGGCAAAATATTATGACTTCTTACAAGCCAGCCATCATCATGGCGGCTCTGCTGATGACACGGCAGATGAGAGTAAGCAGCGCGCGCGCCAAAATGCAAATAGCTATGCCGCGCAAATGCTGCGTGATGAGACTATGGCGCTAAGCATTGCTCAGCATTTACAGGCGCGCCCAAATCGCAAAATTGTGCATCTGACGGGTCATTTTCACTCGGCAGCCCTGCTGGGCACAGCTCAAAGATTAGCCGTGATGCGGCCAGACTTAAAGATAATCAATATCCACCCCGTCATTATGCAAATAACAGAAGATGAGAGTGAACAAGAGAGTGAAAGCCTCACCCCTATATCTTCTGCCGATAAAGCCAATGGAGCTTATCTTATTGCGCTGGCGCCAACGCCGCGCCGCTTTGTCCAAATGAAAAATATCAATGCCTTTATTGCCCGCACAATGGATGAGCGCAGCGAAGCGAGCTGTATTTATTAAAATGGATTAAAAGGGGCGCATTTTTACAAGGCAGCCCAAAAGGCGGCTCCAATAGACCCGCCTTTATACATCTCAGATATTACGTCTATTATGCTATTTAAGCACGGCTTAAGCGCGGCCAAAGGCGGCTTCAAGACGGCTGATTTGATCAGCAACCGTATTTCCTGTCTGAGCGTTAATTGCGCCGTAAAGGCTACGGTCAAGACGCACAACGCGCTCATAAAGGCTTTCCGAGCGCGCCAAAATATCAAGCAGGGCCGCAGGAAGATCGGCGGCATGGCTCGCCAAGGGTTGATCCGTATTGGATAAAGACTCTTTTTCTGGCGCAAGGCGATATTTATCCTGACGCGCCTCTGCGCCGTCCATCTCATTTTCTTTAAGCGCGCGCTGCACCAATAGCCAGCTCGCCACTTGCATGAGCCGTGTTGTCAACCGCATGGATTGGCTGGCATAGGTTAAAGCCTGCGCGCGAGGCAGTTTTTTAGCTTCATCGCGCCCTATTCCGTCAAGATAGGCGGCGGTTTCTTCCACCATATCCATGCCTTCGCGAAATGTGCGGGAAAAAAGCTCTGAACGGGTGAACTCTAAAAGACGCGCCTCAGCCTGCGGGCCAACTGTGTCTATAGCGTTTGCCTCATTTTGGGCGTCGCGGTTTTGCGAAATTACATCTATCATTTTTTTCTCTTATTAATGTCTAGCAAGCACCAGTGTGGTTATCTATGCTGCTTAGATAAGCAATCCTCACGCCAGATTGGGGTCTTATAGTCATTTATATTAAACTTTATTCAAATTAACCTTTTGCTTTAGCAGAGCCGCCGAAAAGTGTTTCAGCTTCGGACAGCTCAGCGCGCTTTTTAACCAATTCAGCCTCAATGCGCGTAATCTCTGCGGTGAAGGCAGAAATGCGCGCTTGCAATTCTGATACAGATAGGCCGTATAAATCGTCCCCAACTGATACAGCTCCTTTTAATCCCCCATATGAAGCTCCGCCTATATCATCTTGCATATGTTTACATCCCAAAGATTGAACAATGCTAGCATCATCCATAAAGCTGTTTCGGCGTCACCCCCAATATCACCATCTGATATCACAAATGAGCACGCCCTTAAATGCTATCTTAAACCTTAAAATAGGGTTTTGAAAAGAGGGCCAATTGAACTTGCAAATATATGATTAAAAGGTTATCTACACTCAAGTGAGCTACATATCTCACAACATCACCCCGCCGAGCGGGGTTTTTTCATGCGTGCGAGTCATAGAGATAGATCCGCGCAAATGATTTTGAGGAGATCAAAATGACAAAGATTCTTATGCCCAAAGCAACAGCTGTCTGGCTGATTGACAATACGGCACTGACATTTGAGCAAATTTCCGTCTTTTGCGAATTACATCTTTTAGAAGTCAAAGGCATTGCTGATGGCGATGTGGCCGCGGGCATTCGCGGAGCTGACCCAATTGCCAATGGCCAGCTTGCTCGTTCTGAAATTGAGCGCGCGGAATCCGATGATAGCTATAATATGAAATCGGAAAAATTTGAGCAGCCCGTTATTAATTCGGCGCGCAAAAAGCGTAAAGCGCCGCGCTATACGCCGCTATCACGCCGCCAAGACCGTCCCGATGCTATTGCTTGGATCGTGCGCAATCACCCTGAAATTTCTGATCCGCAAATCTCAAAATTAATCGGCACAACCAAGCCGACGATTAAAGCCATTCGGGATCGTACACATTGGAAGTCTGCGACAATCACGCCCGTTGATCCAGTCAGCCTTGGTCTCTGCTCGCAAATAGAGCTTGATCAGGTCGTCTCCATTGCGGCTGAGCGCAAAGCTAAACATGAAGCCAAACATGGCAAGGTAGAGGAGGCTGATGACAAACTCGCCCCTGTTACCGATATAGCCGAAGAAGAGGCCCCCGTCACAGAGCATACATTAGAGAGCTTATTTAAGCCCTCTACGCCCAATAGTTAGGCCGCTAACCCAATTTAGTTTTCGGATATTTATTCGGATGGTTTTTGCATTAGCGTAAATGCCAAATAATTTAAACGCTCTGCCTATCGGGTAGAGCGTTTTTTCATGAGCTAGGACTTATCAGGCATCATATAGTTGAGCGCAGAACGCCCTCCATCAACATAAATCGTCTCGCCCGTTACATAGCTTGCGTCAGGCCCTGCCAAAAAGGCCGCCACCCCTGCAATTTCGTCTGGATGGGCAATGCGTCCTAAAGGCGTAAAAGAATTAACCGCTGCTACTGCCTCATCATCACCGGCGACTTTTGAAAACATATCCGTTTTCACGCTGCCCGGGCTAATTGAATTAACCCGAATGCCAAGCGAGGCCAATTCGAGCGACATGGCTTTAGTGAGCTGGCTTAACCCCCCTTTTGACACGACATAGGCCAGATAATCGCTCAAAGCGAGCTTGTCATTAATTGACGACATATTGATAATTGAAAAATTTGCGCCGCCCGCGCCAGAGCGATCATCATCATTGCGCAAATAATCGGCCATATAGCTGGCCACCCCTTTGGCTGCTAAAAACGCGCCGCGCAAGTTCACAGCCAAAACAGCGTCAAAATCTTCAATGGATAAATCTAATGCCCCGCCTTGTTTGATAATGGCCGCATTGTTAATCAGCACATCAATCTGGCCAAATGCAGATAATGTTTCCGCAATAAGATTATGTATAGCGAGTTTATCTGAAACGTCGCAATGCACAGCAATAACGCGCTCATCGCCTAAATCAAAACTGCGCATAGCGTCATGGGCGGCGGCCTCATCACTATCCGCAATCACAACATTATAGCCATCATTTAAAAATCGGCGCACACATGCCAGCCCAATACCGCGGGCAGCTCCCGTAATGATAGCAACACGATTTGTCATATATGACCTCTAAATACGGCGCGTTTTCACGGCACGTTCGCCATGCCAATTTTGCAAATAGGCCCGCTTATAGGGCAATTAAGGCGCGGCAGGTCAAGTTATTTTTAGCGAAATCATCCGCTCAAATATTGACAAAATTTTTGCACACGCGCCATTAACGGCATAAAAAAAGCCGCAATTTTGCGACTTCATGTTCAAAGTTTATTATAAGTCTAGGCTCATTTTATATCTGAGCGCTAACTCAAATTTTGTATTTGTTCTTTTAGAAAAAGTTTTCGTTTTTTGAGATTGGATAGTTTGACATTATCAGGGGCGGGCGTTTTCAAGATCGCTTGAATCTTATTATCTAGAGTTTCATGTTTCGTCTTAAGCTCATTTAAGTGCGCCTGTAATGCCATTTATATCTCCATTAATTACGTCTAATAAATTCATCATAACACAAATTTAGGCAAAAGTCACATGACATCGCGTTCACCCTCACGGCCACCCTCATTACCTAAGGGTTAATGAACCAGATTAAACCGCAAACGCCGTAAAGACAGATAAGGAAAAGATAGCAATCAAACGCGCTATGTTATAAAAACCCCTATGAGCGATGATGAGATAACATAT
>JALZUP010000196.1 GCA_023301505.1 Robiginitomaculum sp. | reverse complement strand
AGCGATTTAAATATAATATGCAGCACCACCTGCCCCGCCACGCCGTTAAGCGCCATAACAGAGCCAACGCCAACGCCGCAGACCATAAAGCCAAGCTGATTATTCAGGCTATAGGCTAACACTTTGCGCAAATCATTTTCAATCACCGCAAAGAAGACGGGAAAGAGCGTCATAACCGCGCCGATATAAATGAGGATTTCCGTGCCCGCATAACCGCGCGCCAGCGCATAAATCGCCATCTTGGTCGAAAATGTCGCCAGCACGACTGTCCCCGTCACGCTAGATTTTGGATAGGCATCTTGGATCCAATTATGCAGCAGCGGGAAACCTGCCTTAATGCCAATTCCCAGCAACATAATAATCCCGCCGGGGCTATCAATGCCGATATGTCCAAATTCAAAACTGCCAACAGAGCGGCCATAAATAATAGCCCCCGCAAGCAAGAGCACGCCAGATAAGACATGCGCCGCCAAATAACGTAGCCCCGCCGCATAAGCGCTAGGCCCGCCGCGCCAGACGAGAAAGACAGATGAAATCGCCGTCAATTCCCAGAATAAAAAGAGCGTAATTAAATCACCAGACAGCACCGCGCCAATACCTGCTCCCGTATAAATCAGGGCGCTACTATCACTAATGCGGCATTTCTCATGCAGGGCGTAAATCCCGTTAATCAGCCCCGCAAGACAGAATACATAGCCCCAAATCATAGAGAGCCGGTCAATGCGCACCATTGTCAGGTCTAACCCCGCAATAGAAAATTGTCCGCGCATCGTGTCAAACGGGTCGTAATTATTAAAGATCATCCAGCCCGCAAAAAGCGGCGCTAAAACCATCAGCGCTTTGCGCGCTTCTTTAAGGGGAATGAGCGTACAGATCATCCCCGCCAAAATTAGGACAAGCCCCGGATTAATATCGGCAAAAGCGATAAGGTCAAACATCAGTGATCCCCTGCGCTGCGGTTTTCATACCATTGCTCTGGCGGGATGTCGTGATCCTCACCCTCGCCGTAATAATCTTCATTGCGCGAGAGTAGCTTAAAGAGCGGAGCAGCAGACAGGACAACAATCGAGTAAGCGCCAAAGCCAATCACGCCATAAGAGATCACCCCCAAAAGCCCTGGCTCCCATGGCCCTGGATGCTTATTTGGATAAACAAAGCTGAGCAATATTGTAATAATCAGCCCAATGATAGAGACCCAAATGAAACGGTCTTTGACTTTTTTATCAGCAAGCCACAGACATTTTTGCGCAAGGGGATGGATGTCCATCTGCGCGTCATCAGTCTGGGTTGACGTGACGTCTGGCCCTAATTCTGGCGTATCACTCACTGACGTATCAGTCATAAGGCGCTCCCTTGCGGCAAGACAGGCAGAAGATAGTCAACAATTTCTCCAGCAAAGAAGAATAGGATAAAGGCTCCCGCGGCGGTGATGACAGGCGGCAGCACAACCCAAAGCGGCTGCTTAATCTTGGCGTCTTCTTCGGGGTTATCTGGCGCTTTCATAAAGCCGCGAATAGCAACGGGTGTCAGATAAGCGACATTCAAGATGGACGACAAGATTAAGGCAATCATCAAGGCCGTTTGCCCGCTATCGAGCGCGCCTACCATGAGGAAGAATTTCGGCCAAGAGCCTCCCATAGGCGGCAAGCCAATGATTGAGGCAGAGCCAACCAAAAATGCGCCAAACACCCACGGCATTGTACGGCCCAGCCCATTAAGCTGGCTGATATTTGTGCGGTGCGAGGCCGTGTAAATAGCGCCCGCACACATAAAGAGCGTAATCTTGCCCCAGGCATGCATCACGATTTGCAAGCCGCCGCCAATCAAGGCTGCAGGCGCAGCAAGCATAGCGCCCAGTGTTATATAGGCGAGCTGAGACACGGTGGAATAGGCCAGCCGCGCTTTTAAATTATCTTTGCGCAGCGCAATGAGCGAAGCCGCCACAATGGTAAAGGCCGCCACCCAAGCCAAAATAGTTCCCATATTGGTTTGCGACACCAGATCAGGGCCAAAGACATAGAGCACGACTTTGAGCATGGAGAACACGCCTGCTTTCACCACTGCCACAGCATGTAAAAGCGCGGAGACGGGCGTGGGCGCAACCATGGCATTGGGTAGCCAAGGATGAATTGGCATCAGCGCGGCCTTGCCAATACCAAATGCAAATAGGAACAAGATGACGCCCGCAATTGATGGACTTATCGCGCCTTCAAATAATCCCCCCACAGCAAAATCTGTTGTGCCTGCAAAATAATAAGTGGCGATAATGGCGGGCAATAAAAGCCCCAAAGACGTGGTCATCAAAATGCCCAAATATATCCGCCCGCCATGACGCGCCTTGGCATCACCTTTATGGGTGACGAGCGGCACAGTTGAGAGGGTCAAAACTTCGTAGAAGATAAAGAGCGTCATCAAATTGCCCGCAGCGGCAATGCCCATCGCCGCCGAAATAGCAATGCCAACATAGGCAAAGAAGCGCGTCTGATGTTTTTCATTATTGCCGCGCATATAGCCCAGCGTGAACAAAGAATTGACAATCCAAAGCGAGCTGGCAATTGCGGCAAAGACCGCGCCTAACGGTTCTAAAACAAGTTTAACATTGAGCAGCCCGACATGGGGCACTAAAATTAATTCAGGCCGCGCGCCCTGCCCGACAAGACGCACAAGGTAAATCACATTGACCAATAATGCCGCCCCGCAAATCAGCGTGATAGCTTCGCGAATATTTGGCCTCTTGCCAAAAAATGGCACAAGCGCCGTCGCGATAAGCGGAATAATCAACAATAAAGCTAAGGAGATTTGGGGCGTAAATACCATCTATCCAAGCCCCATCATTAAATCAGACGCCAAACGTGACAGCTCTAACGGCCACGCCGCATTAATGCCAAAGCCGACAGAGGCAATCGCCAAGACCCACATGGGAATCAACATGGTCAAAGGCGCTTCACGCGTAGCTACATCAACGCCGTCAAGCTGTGGACGCTCATGCAGCCATGCTGCCTCGAGCATGCGGCCAATATAAATCAGGGCAAAAAGAGAGCTAACGACAATCGCGCCAACGGCCCACCACCAGCCAACATCAGCAGCGGCATTTAGCAAAGCTAACTTAGATTGAAAGCCTGCCGTTAATGGCACGCCGATAAGCGAGAGCCCGCCAAGCGTAAAGGCGCTCATTGTTAGCGGCATGGTTTTACCAAGCCCCGTAAAATCGGAAATACGCGTAATGCCAAATTGGAACCAGAAAGCCCCCAAGCACAGAAACAAGCACCCCTTTATCATAGCGTGATTGATCAGGTGCAAATATCCCGCCTGAACGCCCAAAGCTGTGCCCATGCCAATGCCCAAAAGCATATAGCCAACTTGCGCCACAGAGGAATAGGCCAATGTGCGGCGCGCATCAGTCTGAAAGATAGCCTGTAAAGACGCCGCGAACATACCGATCACGCCCGTCACGGCCAAAATCCATGCTAGCGTGCTAACAATGAAATCAGCGGAAGGGTCAAAGACTGTAAAGACAAAGCGCATCAGCAGATAAAGCGCAGCCTTCGTCGCCGTTGCGGCCAAAAAGGCGGTAATCATTGACGGCGAATAAGCATAGGCTCCCGGCAGCCATAAATGGAGCGGGAACATGGCAAGCTTTAGCCCCAACCCAACAACGATAAAGGCAAAGGCGACTTGGGTGACGCGCGAGCTTGGCCCCGCTTCGGCTAGCTTTGCCGCCATATCGAGCATGTTCAGCGTACCTGTCTCCATATAGAGAAAGCCAATCCCAATGACAAAGAATGTCGCGCCAATCGAGCCTAAGATAAGATAATTAAACGCCGCATTGAGCGCGCGGCGATCTCGGCTCGCCCCCATCGCCACAAGAACATATGTCGAAATGGAAGAGACTTCGAGAAAGACAAAAACATTAAAGGCATCGCCCGTGACCACCATGCCCAACAGGCCAGAAAAACAGACAAGAAATGCGGCGTAAAAAGGCGCGCGCTTTTTCGGCTCAACCTCATTGGGAACGCTTCGGTAGCCGTAAAGACTACAAAAAACGCCAATTAAACTAATCAATAGCAAGATAGGGGCATTTAACCCATCTAGGCGAAAGGCAATACCCAAAGGCGGCTCCCAGCCCCCCAGCGCATAATCAATCACGCCTGTGCTCAAAACTTGAGCCAAAACCGATATTGATAAAAATGTGCAAAACAGCGTCGTTGCGAGCGTTGCGCCCCATGCCATCTTCTCTGATGGCATAACAGCGCAAAGCGCAGCGATAATAATCGGCAGAACAACCAACATAACAGGCGCTTCTACGGCGAGGCGTCCCTGCGTCAGCACGCCCATGACAGGCATAATATGAGATAATAAAATAGACATTAGGCGCTCACCTCATCATCCACGCCTTCGAGATTAAATTCATAATTAATCTCGTCAATTTCCGTTTCTTCAATCGTGCCGTAAACTTCGCGAATGCGCACAACCAATGCCAAGCCAACCGCCAATGTCGCCACGCCCACCACAATAGCTGTCAGGATAAGCACATGGGGGAGCGGATTAGAGTAGAGTATATCAGCTACCTTATCCGCGCCATATCCTGCTGCGTCATACGCTTCACCACCATGCGTATCACCATGTGCATCCCCGTGACCATCGCCATGATCATCGCCATGTGATGAGCTATAAGGCAGGATAGGCGGTATGCCTCCCGCGACTTTACCAATGGTAATATAAAGCAGAAAAACAGATGTCTGGAACACGGATAAACCGACCAATTTTTTGATCATATTATTTGATGCAAAAACAACATATAGCCCCGTCATCATCAAAATAATGACAATGGCATAATTAAAATGGGTGGTGAGGGATTCTAACATCTACCAATCCTCGTCCGACATTTCAGGGTCGCGTGAACCAAAAGCATAAAAAATTGCAATCATGACCGTCGCAACGGTTAGTAAAACCCCCATTTCAATACAGATAATACCGAAATGTTGCCCCGCCGTATGATGGTCGCTCGTGATTAAAACATCATAGTCCAAAAAGGCACCGCCGAGCAGCCATGTCGCAACGCCTGTTCCCGTGTAAAACAGCACACCCAAAGTCATGCCAATACGAATCCAGCTGGGCGGGATCGCCTCTTTACAAGCCTGAACACCAAAAATAAGCGCGTAGAGAATGATACCCGCAGCAATAATAACGCCCGCCTGAAAGCCGCCGCCTGGGCCATAATCGCCGTGAAAATGCACATAAAACCCAAAGATAGTAATCAATGGAATGAGGAACTTTGCAACAATGCGTAGAATTAAATGCGGGCTCATGATGCGCCCCCTTTATTTTCGTCTTTGCTCATTGCGGCCAATTCATCAGCCTCATCCTCTAATGGGCTTTCCGTAATCTCTGGGCCAAGCTGCGGTTCTGTTTCAGGGCTATCCAGCTCCGAGCTTAAAATACGGGCTTTTGGCGCGCGGCCAGAACATAGATCAAGACCGTTAGGGCGCGCGCTCCAGCGTCCTGCATTGCCATTTAGGCCCAGCAAAAGCAAAACGCCCAAACCCGCCATAAAGATCACAACGGTCTCGCCCATTGTATCATAGCCTCGATAGCTCGCCAGAACCGCGGTCACCACATTAGGCACGTCAATGTCCTGAGGCGCGGTGATCATATATTGCATGCCCGGCCCGATATTGGCAGGAGAGGTCGCGGAGCCATAAACTGGCATATCGCCTATCGCGTAAAACATGGCCGCCCCCGCAAGCAAGACCACTAAGAGCGGGCCAACGCTTTTGCGCATAGGAACAGGCTTAGACTGGCGATCTGTCAGCAGCATTGCCCCCAGCATAAGGACGGTCGAAATCCCCGCGCCAACAGCGGCCTCGGTAAAGGCCACATCCACAGCGTCCAAGGACACAAACCACGCAGCAGAGAGTAAGCTATACACGCCTTGGAGCATGACAATCGCAAATAAAGAGCGCATGCGCACAATAGCAAAAGCAACAATGGTAAGCATTGCCACAAGGCCAATATCCAGTATCAAAGTTGAACGCACAATATGAGGCGAAGCTGACCCAGACGCGCCCGCTAAAGCAGACGTCCCAACAGACGTTAAAGCCGCGCCTAATTTTAGGCTGATATATGAAAAGCTCGTCAGCATTATGACCCGCTCTCCTCGCCTTGCTTGATCTCATCCACGGTTGGGATTTTATAATCCCCCAGCAATGGCTTCACCCCAGATTTATGCGCCGCATTGGCAATGGCATGAGTGGATGTCGGGCTTGTCATAAATAAGAAAAAGGCCACTAATAATAATTTGAGCGCCATTTGCACATCACCGCCCGCAAGCGCCTGCACCATCAAGCCTAAAATAATCAGCTCTGCGCCCAGTGTATCTGTCATACCCGCCGCGTGAATACGCGTGAAAAAATCTGGCATACGCAACACGCCCAGCGCGCCCGCCAGCACAAATAGTGAGCCGACAATAATCATGCCCCCGCTAATAATCGCAAGGCCCCAATCAAGCACAGCGCTCCAGTCAATATGAAGAGAGCTCTCATGGGCTGCGCCATGGCTGTCATAATCACTGCTTTGTCCCGCCATTATTCGTCATCCTTCATGGCGGAGGAGCCCCCGGTGAAGGGGTCAAAGCTTTGCATGTCGGCGAGCGAGACATTCAAAGCGCGATATTTAAAGAATTTCAAAATAGCGATTGTCGCGATAAAATTCATCAGCGCATAAAGAATGGCAATATCAACACCATCTTGACGCCCGATAATCAGGCTGAACAGGCATAAGAATAAGACAATCTTAGTGCCAAAAGAGTTCACCGCCAAAGCCCGATCATAAAAAGAGGGCCCTGAAATTAGGCGAATTAAAATCAGCGCCATTCCTATCATCATAGATATAGCGCCGCACATATACATATAATACATAAAGTCGTCAGTCATGGTCAGAACCTTCAGGCCCAGATACTTCAGGATCAGAGCCTTCAGAGTCAGAGCTTGGGCCAATCTCTGGCTTTGCTATATCTGCGTCCATCTCTATATCTGAAATAGCCTCACCAACGGCCCAGCCCGATTGCTCGCCCATATCCATAAAATCTTCTGGATGGGCCATTTCGGCCAAGAGCGCATGGACCAGAATATGATCATCTTCCATCGCCACACTCACCGTGCCCGGTGTCAGGGTAATGGAATTAGCAAACATGGTACGGCCCATATCTGTGTCTTGATGCATGGGGACTTTAATGAGGCTTGGCGAGATTTCCATATCTGGCTTAAGCACGGCTTTCACAACTGCAATATTGGCTTTGGCAATTTCGCGAAACAGCCAGACAAAATAACTCATAGTGAGCGGGATGTGAAGATAAGGGACAGTCTCGCGGTCAATTATCTTCATCCGCGCGCATAGCCACAACGTGAACAAGATAGACGCCGCGCCTAAGCTGAGCAGTAAAGGCTTCGTATAAAAGGATAATGTACACCAATATCCAACAAGAATAACGGCAAGAACGATTGCAAATCTTATCATGACGTCCTTCTGATTACTTATCTTCACTTACACAGACATGTATTTACGCAGTCGTGCATTTACACAAGCATGAATAGACATAAGCAAGCCCCTCGCCAAGAGAGGCCACCCGTTTTTATTAAAATAAGTGTGGGTATATTTGAGTTTTTGGAACTGGGCCGAAATTCCTAAGCCATAATTCGCCTATCAGGCTTATATATGGATGAAATACGTCACATTTAGCCGTCAAACCTTCAGAATCATAGCGTAAATTCATAATGGAAACTCATCATGCAGGCTGATAATTATGGGCCATAATTATGATTCTGGGAGTTATGGCTTACGTTGCCCAAAGACAAGCGCTGCCGTAATCGCCGCAGCGCCAAATTCGCTCTCATTTGGTATCACGCCATTTTTAATATGGCGCAACACATCTGAATTAAGCGAAGACGTCAAAGACCAATTCCAATAGCGCAAGACCGTCTGGGCTTTATCTGTGGATATGGAATCATAAGCACTAATCACATTGGCTAGAACTGGGTCGCGATGCTCTTCTGTCCCAGTGTCTCGGCGTAAAGCCTGCCACACCTTCACAACATATTCACGGTCAAGCCCCGGCGCTTTGCATAAAATAGCAATTCCCTCGCCCGCCCCATCTGTCATAATTTGCGCGCCTGTTGCGGGCTTTATACCTGCCATATAAGAAATCTCTGCGGCAAGCTCGCGCGTGAGACCCGTCTGAGCGGCTTGATCAATCGCCGCTTCTAGGCTCCCATAAGGGCTACGTTCGGCCGCGGCGCGATTGCGTTGGCGGCGTTCAATAAATTGAAGCGCTTTGCGAACCGCTGAATCCTGCCATCCTTCGGCGGCGGCTTGGGCATATAAGTCCTGACATGTTTCTTGTAAAACATTTCGCGTGACGCCAAAACGCGCCAAAATCTTTTTGCGCGCCTCGCTATCGGCCCACCAAAACATGGTCAAACCATGGGAGGGACGTGTTTCCTCACGCTTAGCCAAATGTATGACATAGCTCGGCGTATTCCGAGAAAGTGTCAAAATACGCTGTATCGCTTTTTCACTAAAATTCGTGCCCGTATTTTTAAGCAATGTATTGATCACATCTTCTTCAGAAAACTCTACCAAGACATCAACAACGGCATCTGACACTTTGCGGCGAAGCGCCATCATTTTACGATGATCCTCAGACACATTGCGGGCAATATGGATCAAATCGGAATCTGTCAGGCTTTTGGAGTTTTCCAGCACATGGCGCGCGACAGGCAAAATATCTTTGGCTAAAATAAGCAAAATTGTGCGCGGCGCTTCATTGAGCATGACCAAACGTTTGGCCACATTTTCTCTTATCTCAGCATCGGCTTCGCGCAGCATCTCAACCAGAACATCCCCCGCCATGTGGCGCTCTTGCGGGGTAAGCTGGCTGGCGGGAATACAGATGACGTCGGCAAGCCGTTTAACTAAAGAGCGGCGCACAACTGAAGCCGCAGGAGCTTGCTGCGTTAATTCCAAAGGCTCCGCCTCAGATTTCACAGATGTTGATGAAAGGGCTGGCGCGGGCGCTGGTGTTACAGCTACTGGCGCAGGCGTTGCGGCTGGCGTTGGCGCAACTATAGGCGCGGGCATGGCTGCTTGGCTGGGTGCATTATTAGCCATACCAGCAGGATCAACCCCAGCAGACCCATTTTGAGCCTGATTTTGAGAGTTTTGTGGTGGATATGCAGCTTGTGACATGTCTTCATCCGTGTTTATCGGTTAACCCTAATTCCTATCCGTTAACTAAGCGTGACTGAAATTAGAGTTTATGCCTTGCCTTGCCCCGCAAGCCTGCACATATAGCTAGAGATATCAAACACCCAAAAGCGCCCTTAATCAGGCCAATCACCCCAATTTAAGGCAATCCATGTCGAATAGTCCATTTTTGAAGCGTCCTGAAAATTTAACCCCGCCCAAAGCCCAAAAACGTCCCAAAACCATTACCCAGCTCGGCTTTGAACGTATTGATGATTATGCATGGCTTAAGGACGAGAATTGGCGCGAGGTCATGAGCGATCCGTCCAAATTGGATAGTGATATTCGGGCTTATCTTGAGGCGGAAAACAGCTATTGCACAGCCGCTATGGAGCATAGCACTCAGCTTCAAAGCGAGATATTTGAAGAAATGAAAGGCCGCATCAAGGATGATGATAGCTCTATAGCCGCCATTGATGGGCCTTACGCCTATTCAGAGCGCTACCGCCCCGGTGATCAATATGGCCTTTTTGTGCGCCATAAAGCCGACCCCAAAAGCCGCAAGATCAGCGAGACAGAAGAAATATTGCTAGACGCGGATAAACTGGCCTCTGGCTATAGTTTTTTCAATCTAGGCACTGTCACCCACAGTCCCGATCATAAATTACTCGCCTATAGCGTCGACATCGCTGGATCGGAAAAATTTAAGGTCTTTATCCGTGATCTTGCAAGCGGTGATTTACTCAGTGTGCTTATTGAAAATACGACAGGCGGCATAGTCTGGGGCGAGGATAGCCAAACGCTTTACTGGGTGGAGCGCGATGACAATCAACGTCCCGCCAATGTTTACCGCCAAAACATCTTGAAGACAGACATTGCGGCCAAGCTTATTTATAGCGAAACAGACCCTGGGTTTTTTGTCGGTGTTGGGAAATCCGATGCCAATAATTTCATCGAAATCTCAACGCATAATCATACAACGAGCGAAGTTTGGCTGATTGATGCGGCTGATGGTCAAGCCGCCCCAATATGCGCCGCGGCGCGCCGAAACGATATTGAATATGAGCTGCATGAACATGGGGATTATTTTTACATCCGCACCAATCAGGACGAGGCCACCGACTTTAAAGTTATGCGCTGCCTGAAAACAAAAACGGACCCAAAATATTGGGAGGATGTGATCGCGCATAAGCCGGGTACGCTCATCTTAGGTCTGGATAGCTATGCCGCTCATTTAGTGCGCCTAGAGCGTTTCAATGCCCTGCCCCGCATCATCATTCGTAATATGCAAACCCATGAGGAGCATAGCATAAGTTTTGATGAGCAAGCCTATGCGCTGGGCCTTTTGGGCAGCTATGAATATGATACGCCTTGGCTACGCTTTAGCTATAGCTCTCCAACAACGCCGCGCCAGACATTTGATTATCATATGAGCAGCACTGAGCGCGTCTTGCTCAAAACATCCGAAGTTCCCTCGGGCCATAATCCAGCAGATTACACAACTCAGCGCCTATCAATCACCGCGCGCGATGGGCAAAACGTCCCCGTCACGTTGATTTATAAATCTGGCCTTGAGAAAAACGGCAAAGCCCCCCTATTGCTCTATGGCTATGGCTCCTACGGGATTACGATTCCAGCGAGTTTTCGCACCTCAATTTTGTCTCTCATTGATCGCGGCTTTGTCTATGCTATCGCCCATATTCGCGGCGGTATGGCCAAAGGCTATGACTGGTATGACAAAGGTAAACTAGAGACGAAACAGGCCACATTTGATGATTATGTAGATGTGGGCAATGGGCTATGCGCGCTTGGCTATAGCTCGCGCGGACGGCTTGTTGGACATGGCGGCTCCGCAGGGGGGCTGTTAATGGGCGCAGCGGCCAACCAAGACCCAGACCTTTTTGCAGGCATTATCGCCGCGGTCCCCTTTGTCGATGTGCTCAACACAATGAGCGATGATAGCCTGCCCCTAACCCCGCCAGAATGGCCAGAATGGGGTAATCCCCTCACTGATATTGAGGCCTATAAACGCATTGCTAGCTATTCGCCCTATGAGAATGTCACGCCCCGCAATTATCCCGCCATGCTGATTATAGCAGGCCTAACCGACCCGCGCGTAACCTATTGGGAGCCCGCCAAATGGACCGCGAAATTGCGCGATAATCAAACCACGACAGCGCCGATCTTGCTTAAGACCAATATGGATGCAGGTCATCAAGGCGAGAGCGGGCGTTATGACAGCTTAAAAGAAACAGCCTTTGAATATGCTTTCGCTCTAAACGTGGTCGGATTAGCATGATCCAGAGCTATGAATTAGCCGTCAAAGCTATAAACAAACCATGGGCCACTCTATGGCTAAGACAATAATTTAGGAGCTATAATATCCCCGCGCCTCGCCCTCTTTTAGAAACCGATATAGAAAATGTTGTGCGCATTTTCTATGCCAGCGTGCGCGCCGATCCCTTGCTCGCCCCTATATTTGCAACGCGCATAGCGCCGCAAGACTGGCCAAAACATGAAGCCCATATTTGCGATTTCTGGTCATCTATTTTGCTGCAGACACGCCGGTTTGAGGGGCGCCCTATGCGCAAGCATTTATCCTTAGACAATATTAGCCCAGATCACTTTGCGCGCTGGCTCGCCCTATTTGAAATTGCCGCTCATAAAGTCCTGCCTGCTGAGCAAGCCAAAGCCCTCCACGCACGGGCCAATCAAATTGCGCAGAGCTTTCAAATGGGGCTATGCAGCTATTATCAAAATCAAGAGCGTAGCAATCTCTTTGAATCTTTTGGCGTCAAATTACCGCCGCGCTAAGCGCGCTCATCCTCTTAGGCTCAGCTTTCATATTAACCCAGCTCACATACCCCATTAAAAAAGGCCCTACAAAGTAGAGCCTTTTTCGGTGAAGCGCGCTTCACAATATTTATGCCTTAACCTGAATAGAGACTAGCCTTCGATCTTAACACGAAACTCTCTGTCATAAGCAGGTATGAAAACTGAGCATTTAGCTGGATCAGATAAGACCAATTCGCCCGCCGTAAAGACCATATTTTTATAGCTTAACTCAATATCCTGATAACATTCTTCACGCTCAACGCTTTTCTCAAATTCGCAGCGGCGCTCAACCGCAGTAGCTTCATCATCAATAAAACGAATCCAAGTCGTGGCATCGCGCCCCTCAGCTGAACGGGCGGGAACACTTTTATAAGCTTCGCGCGCTCTATCGCGGAAAAGAGTCCGAGGGGCCTGAGCAATTTGCTGCTCTGTCCACTCGCATTCAATACGCTCTTGTTGCTGCGATTCTTCATAACGGCAATTTGCAATTTGGCTCCAAGCTTTGCCGCGCGGATAGCCAAGATCAATCGATTTGCGGAACGCGTTTTCAGCCTCATCACATTTATTATTATTATATAAGGCTTCGCCAAGGTCAGCATAGATCTTACCCGTATTCGCCCCTTGAGCGGCGCGCTCTAAGACAGGAATAGCGCGGTCATATTCACGGGCCTGACGCAATAGATTTGAAAGCAAGATAAGGTTCTCAGTCGATTGCGTGACCTTACCCGCATTCATTTCGCGCTCTAAAATCTTCGCGGCCTGAAATGGCATGTCATAATAGCTGTAATATTGAACGACTTTCATAACACCGTTCGTGTCATTCAAAGCCCCGCCCAAATAAAGCATTTTGTTGACTTCAAAGGCATCACTTTCCCGCCCGCCATTGGCCAGCATTGACGCCCATGTATTCCACAATGAGGTGTCTTCGGGGTAGCGGTTAATCATCTGCAGAACGATGTCAGCCTGCTTACCGCTCATTCCCAAATTATTATACAAGAAGTTTAGAAGATCAAAATGCTTGCGCTCTTTAGGATTCGCTGCGTTAAACCAGCGCTCTGCCCATGGCAAAGCACGGCGAAAATCTTGGGCCTCGACCCAAGCGCCGACGAGCATATCAACATATTCAGGTTTAGCCTGAATACCGCCTTGATTGATGAAATTCTCTAGCATCTGCGCGCCTTGCGCATATTGCCCATTCCCAATCATTAGCTGGGCAATATTTAGACGAATATTTTCCGCCTCATCGGGCAATAGACCGCCCGCATTTACGGCATTCTCAAAAGCCGAGATAGCTGGACCTGATTGGTCCATTTCATAATATGATTGCCCTTGCATCTGATAAATAATGGAGCGCTCATAAGGATTTAGATCTGGCAATGCGAGCGCTTGATTTAGCGTCGTAATTGCGGCGTTAAATTGGTTATTATTAATGCTCGTCAGCGCCTCATTCACCAAATTACCAGCGGCACTACCAAATTGACGCCCTTCAGTTGCTTGAGCTTGCACAACTGGCGCAATCGCAACGCTTCCCATTAACAGCGCCAAACCAAATGTTGCACTGGCAGCCGCCTTACGGCCGAAGCTTTTGAAAAAGGCTCGCTTAGACAGATTTTGAGCTTTTAAATTTGTCACAATACTGACTCCAATTATCTCGTTTTAGCCATGCCCATTAGGGCCTTTTTAGGCTATATTCTTAGGTGATTTCTATCACCCTTTAAACTCTAGTCCCCGAAGATTTTATCTTCGCCAGACCTAGCGTAAAATCATTAGGCCCAAACTTTGTTTTTATTTCATGTTGGGCGCGCCAATCACATGGCGCACCTTGATTTTCAAATCAGCAGATAATGATCCTAGCCCCTAGGCTCTGGCAAAACCTTACCTCTTTCATCTAGTAATTTATACACAACGCGGTTTTCAACACCCGTCATAGAGACAGGACGTCCATCAACAACCTTTGGAGCAAATTTCCATTTCTCAACAGATTTAACTGTTGAACGCTCTAAAAGCCGGCTTGTGCAGTTTGTATTCACGATATTGAACGGAGAGCCTTCTGGGCTTACATCAAATTTCACGAGGCAATGGCCACTATTATCACCCTCTAGGAAGCGCGGCGGCACAACTGGGGGGGCACGGAACAAAGGCTGCGCATCGCGATCACTTACCGTAATTTTAAAATTCTCACGCTTAATTTTTGGGGGTTCAAATTTTGGAACAGCGCCCTGCAATGTCGCAATTGGCTCTGAAGGCTGGTTCGCCTGTTGCCGTTCAATTTGCGGAGGCGGAGGCGGCGTTTGAACGCGTTTAACCTGATCAATCACAGTTTGGCGCTCGACCACTTGAATATCTTCAACCGTCGGGTTGATTTCAAATTTTGCGGTGGCCACCTTATCTTGGGCTTGCCACTCTTTGGAAATCATTGCCATCATCGTCACAAACAAGGCGAATGTGAGAAATAAGGCAACAGGTATGCCAAAAATCCAACGTATAAAATTACCCATTTTCCTCTCCTATTCTATTCTATTCTATTGTTCAGCCGAAACACGCGTTTCAATGCCTAAGTCTGTCATTAATCGCTGCAACTCCATAACTGTTCCAACAGTCGAGTCAGAATCGCCTTGAATAATGGCGTTAGCTTTCGGGTTTTCATCCCGAATAGCGAGAATAACCGGACGAACTTCTTCAATCGTATAAGGGCGTTTATCAATCCAGATTTCATCTTCTGGACTAACAGCCACCAAAATACCCGGTTTCCACTCTTCAGAAGTTTGCGCAATTGGCTTGAAAATATCAATGCCTGGCGTTTTCACAAAAACCGATGTAACGATGAAGAAAATAAGCAGAATAAAAACAACGTCCAACATGGGCGTCATATTTAGTTCCATTTCCTCATCTTGAGTTGATACGCGTGAACGTCTAGCCATAGTGTTACCCTATCACAATTTTGCCAATTTGGCAATTTTCCATCACAGTGCCGCGCCCTAAGATGGCGCGCCGCCTCTGAGAATTTCTAATTTTGAATCAACGCCGCGGCTATCAAGATCATCTTTAACGGAGATCAAAACGCTATTTTTAGCCTCTGCATCAACACGTAAAATCACGGCTGCATTTGCCTTTTCCGCCAAGGCTTTCTCAACAGCCAAACTCGCATTTGAACATTCAGATGCTAACCCATCAACAGCGCATAGATTTTGGCCGTTGACATATACAATAATTGCGGGCCGAGGCGGTGTTGGATCTTGCGTGTCTGGCGGTGGTGGAGGCTGAGTTAAATCAACCCCAGTCTCGTCCAAAAATGTCGCCGTCACGATAAAGAAGATCAACATGATAAACACGATGTCAAGCATCGGTGTCATATCGACGTCGGCTTCATCAGCAGCTTGTCTTCCCCGTCTTCTCATAGTCTTTTCCTTTGGTTTTAAGCACAGCTCTCGCTCATGCTTTACCGTTAATTTTTTTGGCCAATCAGCCTGTTTTAGCCCCGCCACCCAATGAACTTATCGTCCAAAAAGCTTATCGTAATGTCACGACGCTCCGCTTAGGATATTTCCAAAGAATCAGCGAAACGGGCTGTTTCCCGGCGAGACTTCCGCTCGACAAAGTTACTTAGGAACAAGCCAACCAGCGCGATAACCATACCAGCCATTGTTGGAATTGTCGCCTTAAACACACCGCCTGCCATGTCACGGGCATTAGATGACCCCGATAGAGCCATGACATCAAATACTTCGATCATGCCCCAAACCGTTCCCAGAAGACCTAGCAAAGGCGCAATCGCGACCAGTGTCTTAATAATGCTAACGAACGTTTCCGTTTGCGCCTTAATTTTAGACACCATCTCATCACGAATAGCATGAGCTTTCCATGATTTGCGGTCACTGCGCGCGTTCCATTCAGCCACAAGCTTAGCCTTGGCCGGTTTATGCGCGAACATATAATATGCCATGCGCTCCATCACGAAAGATAGCATAGCTAAGGCCGTAAAAAAGATAGGCCATAATATCGGCCCTCCCATAAGGAAGAAATCTTTCAGCCCATTGAGCGCATTTGTTGGATTTAAAAATTCCATCTGCTTACCTAAAAATCTGCTTACCTAGAATAATGCCAATCGGCATAAATTATCATCAAAGAGAGAGAGATGCAAAATGCATCTCTCTAATTAGCGTACGGCTATGCGTGGCGCGACTCTATGTGACGCGCAACAATACCTGCTGATTGCTCCTCAAGTGTTCCTTGTACGCCGCGTGCCAGAGAGGCACAAAAGCTGTGTAGGATAAGAAGCGGGATAGCGGCAATCAAACCAGCAGCCGTTGTCACCAAGGCTTCAGAAATACCACCAGCCATAAGCTGAGGATCGCCTGTACCGTAGATCATCATAGCTTGGAAGGTTTGGATCATACCTGTAACCGTTCCGAGTAGGCCCAAGAGAGGAGCGATACCCGCAGCTAGTTTTAGGAAATTTAGACCAAATTCAAGCTTTGGAACCTCTTTGAGAATAGCCTCATCAAGCTTAAGCTCCATGGCTTCTCCGTCACCCTCGCGCGCGCCCTCGGCGGCCATCATGATCCGTCCAAGAGGGTTGCTCTTAGAACCTTGTGTCTTCTTCTTTTGGCCCTTAACGGCCGCGGATGTCAGAACGAGCATAACAATTTTAAGAATACCAAATATGGCTCCGATAATTAATAAAGCCGCGATAATTTTCGCAATGGCTTTACCTTGCTCAAAGCGCTCATACAAAGTTGGCACGCGCTCAAATGAAGCAATCAAGCTACCCCGTGTTGGGTCAATTGGCGCATTAACAAGCGCGCCTGAACCAGCGGCAATAACGTTAGATGCTGCGCTCGCCGCAGTCCCTGTCACAGCCTTTGGCAAAACCACAAGACCTGCGCCTTGATCACCACTTGGCGCAACATAAGATAGAAACTCACCATTATCTGCACGGAAGGCATTAAACGGACCAATACGCGTAACAGAAATATCTGCGCCCAAATTGGCCACATCCGTTGTAAATGTCGCGACTTGGCTCTGCGCCTGCATTTCTTGAACCATAAGCTGCCAGATTGCATTTAGCTGATCTGTACTTGGCAGAGCATTTGATTCCGCAATCGTGCCCAACACAGCTGTACGGTCAGGATATTGCGCTGATACAATTGAAGAATCCAGTGTGGCTTTAAATTCGCCGGCCTTAGCACGGGCTAGACCAAACACTTCACCAAACTCACCTTGAGCTGATTTAAGCTCAGCTTCTAGAGCATCAACACGGCGCTCATTTCCAGCAAAGCTCGACTGAACAGTTTGGGCTTGTCTCTCAAGACCAGCCAGCTCGCGTTTTGCCTCTGCCAGCAGCGAGGCTTGCTCTCGCTCATTATTTATGAATTTCTGCTCACGCTCACGATTTTCACGCTCGGTCTCGGCAGCATCTTGGCGAACCTGACTTAGCAAATCATTGATCGAGGTGATCTGTGCATTTGCCGGTGCGGCAACCATCATAGCGCATCCTGCAAACAGGGATGCGGTTTTAACAAATTTCATCATATTGTTTCTCACTTTTACTCGCCTCGCTTAGTTTACGCCCTGACCGGCAATAACCGGTGCAGAAACCATACGCGGAGCAGATTCTCCTTTGGCAACACGGATGGCTTGGCGAACTTCCAAAGCCATACTCCCCGGAAGGGCATCCCATGTTCTCGTGTCCATATTAAAACGCGCAATCTCGCTCTCATCTTTTGTCATAAAGACAAGGGCCGTACGGCCATATCTTAAATAATTAACAATCTTGCCACTATCAGACGGGTGAACGCCTTCATAGCTGTCCAGCCCTTGCCCATAGGCCACTTCAATTTTATACGCATTGAGAACCTGACGATATTGCTCGGCTGGATCAATTCCAGGGTCACCCAAAACATCTTTGACGCGTTGAATCCGCTGTAGACGATCGGCTTTCAAAAACGGTACATCCTGCTCCACAAAATCCTCAAGATGAACAGCCATGCGCAGCATCATTGGCGACAAGCTTTGCTTGGTCGCATCAATTGTCCCCAACTGCTTATTCAAAGATGCAATTTCAGCATTTTGTGACTTTAGATAAATATCCTGCTGATCAACAAAGAGCTGAATATTGTCAATTTGCTGCTGAATAGCGCGATATTCTAAAATCATAGAGCCCGCACGATCATCAGCATTCACAATTCTCTCTTGTGAAGCCGCACTTTGCGCCGTCGAGGACTGGGCGATTGAGAGCGCTTGCTCAAGCTGCGCATGAGCTGGCGTTGCAAAGACCATAAGGCCCGCAACACTGCATAGCAGCGATGTGCGCTTTGCGAATGAAATCTTCAACATATCTTCCTTCCGATTTCATAGATAACGGATAGCCCGCATATCTATATTTTATGTGTGGCGGTTACCCGCCTTATGAATTGCACCCCACCGAGCTGCAAATTATGAAAGAGCAGGCGAGCCTACTCCGCGAAACTTATTCTGACTTGTTAACTGGCGCGAGCAATACGGCTGGTGCTGATTGCCCCTTTGAAACCCTGACGGCACGGCGAACTTCCTGTAAATCCGCTCCAGACAGATCAATCCATGTTCCAGATGGCACATCATAGCGGCGGGCAGTAGTTGCACGCTGATTAAGGAACACAAGTGAGAGGCGGCCATAACGCAGATAGTCCCCCTGCTCTGGCTCCATAACCACTTCCCCTGTATTTTCATCGAGCAGCTCTTCACCCTCATCATCAAGCGTTGAGACAATATTAGGGCTCTCACCAGGGTTTAATGGGCTCTCACCAGGATAGCTCTCAATATCAAAGCCATAATTGACTTCGGCCTGATACACATTAAGCGCACGGCGAAATTTGGCGGTTATTGGCAATTTTGGATCAGCAATATCGCCTTTAAGCTTTTGAACGCGCGCAAACCGCTCATCAAGCAGAAATGGCAGATCACTATTAATGGCATCCTCAGCCTGAGCAGCCATTTTATCAATGATTGCGCGCACACTTCGTGAGGTAGGCCTGACCTGCTCAATTTGCGATCTCAAAAAAGCAATCTCTTCTTCTTGCTCAGAAATATAGTGCTCGCGCTGAGTGATAGTCAGTTTTTTATCGGCAATTTGCTGAAGAACCGTTGAGTAAGCTTCGAGCGTCGTAGTTTGCGCCATAGCTACAGCTGGATAGGCCAAAGCCAAAGCCGTGCATCCAAAGACACGCATAGCGTAAGGTATTCTTACCACCTATTATCTCCCGTTTAAGCGCAACATTTATAATTGCGCATGCCATTTGGCATTCATTCTTTTTGGGCTTATATTATTGCTTTAAAAACAATCTGCGCATTTTGGCGGCAAAATTAATTACCAAACAGCGCAGCATAAACCATCCATTTTTTTCAAAACTACACTGGGCGAATGTGTTAATCAATCGTTAGAATCTAAAAATTAAGGTTTTTTAAGACTTATTTTAAGCCGCCATAACCCTCATTAGGTGATTTTCCCATAAGGGCCGCCCTTAAGCTTTCGAACTATAGAAAGAAGAGGGAAGCCTCAAACTGCGGATTTATTAAAATTTGAGCCATCAGGTGCTGCATATTACATAGACGCGGCTAAGCGGTCAGACATCGCCCTGAAGGCGATTGAAGGGCCATATTGCTAGTTTAAGGCTATTTTTGATAAAAACACGCATTACGGGAATGTTTTGCGTGAATTAAAATGCGCATGGTTGGGGCGGCTGGATTCGAACCAACGATCACGGGATCAAAACCCGATGCCTTACCGCTTGGCTACGCCCCAAAAATGCGTCTGTCGCGGTTTAGGTAGCGCGGTGTTATAGCCACTAGAGCCGAAATGCAACGCTTATTCTGCGTTTTAGCACGGCTTTTTCACAGCAAAAAACAAGAATGTATATATGTGCAAACTCCGCAGTGACAAACAAAGCCCTCACAACGCTCATAATAGCCCTTTTAGTCCGCCCGCCCGCGCCATGCAGCCTGCCTTATCGGGGCCTGCTTCATTATAATTAGGGCCTTATAACGAGGGTGGCCCCGCCTCATATTTACGGCAAAACCGCCTGCCTCTTTGCCTCACCTTACCATGAGTGAAAAGCCATAGCTTTTTATAGCCTTCAACCTTATAGCTATTATATAGCCCCGCCATTTAGGTTGGCAGTTCTGTAATTAGACCGAGATTCTTTATGAAGCACTTTTTCGTCACTGTTTTTGCCACAATCATTGGCCTAATTTTAGGAATCGTCTTGCTCATCCTTTTGCTCGCCGCGTTAGGCGCAGCCTTAACCCCGAAAGAGAGCGTCCCAAACAATATTGTTCTTGAACTTGACCTTACCAAGGGGCTGGCGGATCAGTCTACTCATAGCGAACTCTTTGATATAGGCGGCAATTCTATTGTCGATATTATCCGCAAATTGGATCAGGCGAAGACAGATGAGCGCGTAGCCGCCCTTTTTGTACGCGCAAATCCTTATGGCATGCCTATCGCTCAAGCCGAAGAAATTCGCCTTGCCCTGATTGATTTTCAAGACTCAGGCAAAACCGTGATCGCTCATGCCCAAGGCTTTGAAGGGCCAAGCCTGTCTAACTATCTGGCCGTCAGTGCTATTGATGATATTTGGCTACAAGATAGCGCAACATTTTCAGCGGCTGGGTTTCGCTCTGAAACGGGATTTTATGGCGGGGTGTTTGAAAAATTTGACGCCCAGCCTCAATTTGAGCAATTCAAAGAATATAAAACAGCGGCCAATGTATATACGCAAACAGGCTTTACGCAGGCCCACCGCGAATCTACACAAT
>JALZUP010000195.1 GCA_023301505.1 Robiginitomaculum sp. | reverse complement strand
GAGAAATCGACAAAACAGTTAAAATATAGTAAGCGTTTTCCCGTGCAACACACGCCGAGCAGCCGCCACGAACAGAATATACCACCACCGCAATACCGTGGGATAAAACAAAGACAAATTCCCGTGCGACACACGACAGACAACCGCTACATCCATCTACGCTCATGTGTCTACGGCGCAGTGGTGCCCAAGAAACCAAACCCATGAAAAAAGTAATCCACGAACAGAATATTCCACTCTACCGCAATACCGTGGGATAAAACGAAAATGATTAAACGTGCGACACCCGACAGACCACCTTCGCATCCATCTACGCTCATGTGTCTACGGCAGTGATGTCCAAGAAGACAAATCGAGAATTCGACGAAACAATCAAAATAGAAAAAGCGCTCTCCCGTGCGACACACGCCGGACAACCGCCACGAACAGAACGTACCACCCTACCGCAATACCGTCGGATAAAACAAAAACTAATTCTCGTGCGACACACGACAGACAACCGCCACATCCAACCGCCACATCCACGGCGGGTGGTACGGAGCGAGCGTCGAGAACTCAGGTTTTCCTATATGAAAATGGAGCGGGGTACTTAAAATAGTATCTGGTATCATATAATGCACATACTCATGCTTTAATACCTGGTATCGAACGACACACGACAGACAACCGCCACATCCAACCGCCACATCCACGGCGGGGGGTACAGAGCGCGAGGCACGAGCGTCGAAAACTCAGGTTTTTCTGTATGAAAATGGAGCGGGGTACTTAAAATATCTGGTATCATATAATGCACATACTCGTAATACCTGGTATCGTACTGGTATCAAGTAAATACTTGGTATCGTATATACGTAAGGGGGTGCATAATTTTCGTCCTCACACAAACTCCATCATAAGTGGATAAACATCAATAGAACTTGGATAGAAAATTTCAAAAATTCATCACGACGGGGGGAAAAAATAGAAAAAGCGCTCTCCCGTGCGACACACGCCGGACAACCGCCACGAACAGAACGTACCACCCTACCGCAATACTGTGGGATAAAACAAAAACAAATTATCGTGCGGCACACGACAGACAACCGCCACATCCAACCGCCACATCCACGGCCCGTGGGTACGGAGCGCGAGCCACGAGCGTCGAGAACTCACGTTTTCCTATATGAAAATGGAGCGGGGTACTTAAAATAATATCTGATACCTGGTATCTTATAATGTCGTACTTTAATACCTGGTATCGTACTGGTATCAAGTAAATACCTGGTATCGTATATACGTAGGGGGGTGCTTAATTTTCATCCTCACACAAACTCCATCATAAGTGGATAAACATCAATAGAACTTGGATAGAAAATTTCAAAAATTCATCACGGCGGGGGGAAATATAATCTAATCCAAAATTCATCACGGCAGGGGGTAAGAATGCGGACCGCGAGGCACGAGCGTCGAGAACTCAGGTTTTCCTGAGATATAACAGGGCACGAGCGTCGAGAACGGACGATTTAGCGAGCTCATCTAATAATACTAATAGTTTATTTGCCTTCCGACAATGTGCAGGGCATTATTCATTCAGAGTGAACAAGCTGACCCAATTCGTCGAATACCACCAATCTCATCCAACCAATTTTCCTCCCCTCCGTGTACTCAATAGAATACGCACTACCACCCTTTACCCAAATATTGTACCTGCCATATATCTATGTTCCCCTTCTTCATCCAATGATCGACACACCTCATACATGTTTCGTGACGACCAGCCGACAAAATCCCATAGCAATAAATCCTCCCACTCATTTCCACCCCCACTTCAGGAAAAGTCAAGCATTTACTATCCTTCTTCCGTTCAATTTCGTATGTTAATCCCCTACTCAGCATCTATGTGCCAACCCCACGTCATCGGCATCAGCCCCCCCTCATCTTCCCTCCTCCCTCTCCTCGCTTGACGATCCCGTAAGGCGAGCTTGTACCGGTGAACTCGGCGTGAGATCGCCACCTGTGAGGTCACTGAAATGATCTGAAGAAGGCGTTCCTTGCAGATTCCTTTCTTGGCCATGGCCCCCCCATCCCTTCCTCCAACCACGCTTGTTGCCAGCTGGTCGATGAATTCGCTGCCTTCTTTTCCGAGGCGCCCAAAGCTTTCCACCGCAAGGGTGGCAAGTTTATGGCTGCGCTCGTCGAAGGACACATGTCCAACGCGAGCGTAGTGATAGCGCTTTCGCGCCTCAGAAGTTGAAGCAGCTGATCCATCTTGGTCAGCACTTCCAGCACGCAGGTGAACCCCCGCTTGGGGGTCCGTGTACGTGACGTCGAGTAGAAGCGATTTGCAACGGAAATCCGCTGCCGATGCGTCTCGGAGGCCTCCCCTCTCGATGACTATGTCCATACGTAAGTTCCTGTCTGCGTGAAAAGGCGCCCCGCTTTCCACTTGGTGGCGGACGGACGTCCGCTTCAGAAAGCGAGAGATTGCGTGGACCAACGGCTGGTGTTGATTCACTTGCGCGCCGTCGCGGTGGCACAAACGTGCATGTCGCGTGTTGGCCTCTGCTGTCCCACATGCAGGGCACGTCGCCGCCAAGTGCTCTTCGATCCCCAGATGTCGCCGACCTGCGTACAGGAACTCCTGGGCTGGTATGACACGTTGAGCGTCCACCGGCCTCGCTCGCAACCACGCGGCAGCTCCGGGTCCTGACTGGCTCCGCTGCCTAGCTTTTGCGCATTCGCGGGTCTCCCTCTCCCCGAAAGGGCCATCCTCCTCCGGCGGCGGGCGGGCGTGGATGGGGAGTCCGTCCAGAGATGTGACGTACCTGTCGTACCGCACCCGGTTGACCTGTTTTCCTAGTTTAGTCTGCGCTCTGTGCGAGTTGGTGGTCTCAGCGTCGTGTGCTGCTAACACCTCTCTATCCGAATTCCCGGATGCGCTAACCTCCTCAGGGCGGAATGCCCTATCCCTCCAGCCCCGCGGCACTACTTCACCCATCTCCTCTTCGGTGACTCCACCCTCGTCTCGGAGGTTTCGTACTCCCTCCCATATACTGCCCACCAGTTCTGACCCTGGAAGATTCCTCCGCACCTTCTCCCCCAGACTGCCCGAAAGGTCCGCCAGGACTGCGGGTAGCGTTGCCACCAGGCTCCCTACCGATGCGGACATCCTTCTCGCTTCTGCCGACGACATTCCGAACCCCCCTGCTGCCGTTGACAAGCTGGCCTGCGCAAGTTGGTGAGGTAGCAGTGTGAGCCGTTCCGCCATGCATCCCTCCTCGAAAAAGGACGATTCCTCCGCCGTTCCAGGAAGCTCTAGAAGGTTTTCAAGCATCCACATTGCTCCATTGTCTGCCCGTCGACAAGCTGGCAGAGACAGCCTTGGGTCCATCACCCGCTCGACGTACGCCGTTCGTTGTACCATAGAGCCGGTGGCTATGAGGTTGGCCGCTTGTTTGTCCGGCATGCGTGGCAGCATCCGCGCGAGTTGTTCCGCCCCCCCCTCGCGCACGATCCCTATAGCGCTCTCTATCGCATACTCGTCAGTTCCAACGGGTACCCCCACCACCTTTATCCCTCCCTCGTCTGCTATGCGGACCCCCACTCCTGCCAAAAGCGATATCTCTTCCGGCGTGGGCACGTGTCCCTTCGGGGCCAAGGCAACCGTCTTACCCGGGTTGAGGTGTATCCCCCTCGCTATCAGCTCCCGCTCGAGGAAAGACACCACTCCTACCGTCCTTGGTGATATCTCGCCGGCCGCGATAGTGATGTCGTCAAGGTATGCGTAGGCTTCGACCCCCTGCGATTCGTATTCCTCCCGAACCCTCGAAAGCACCGGTCGTATCGGCAGGCAGAACAGGGCCGGTCCCATAGCGTCTCCTTGCTGCACCCCACGCGAGCATTCGAGTTTCGTCCTTTCTCCCGAGTCCATCTGGAAGAAGACGGAGGCGGGCCTTTCGCCATAGCACTTGGCTACGAACCCCGTGAGTGCTGGCGTGCAGGCGGCTACTTGCTCGAGCATGGGTTTCCGCAGGACCGAGTTAAACGCGTTAGACGCGTCCGTCTGGATTATCCAGTTACCTGCCTCATGGTGTATTCGGGCACGTAACGCTACGTGCTCCACACCCCCGGATACCCCCACTCCGTATTGCCGTGCGTCGAGGTTTAGCTCCTCCATACGAGGCCTCCACTCCCTCATAGTTGCTGCCGCAACCAGGCGCCTCCACGTCATCCCCACACATACCGGGCGGCATTTTGCCCCCAAGGCAGTGAGATTTGACTGCAGGAACAGCTCCCAAAACTCCGGCGGGAAAGCGTCAGGTTCATCCACCATCCTCCTCCAAAAGGCTTCGATGCCGACGCCGAAGTGTTCTTGGCCGAATTGAGTCCTTATGATGGACTGTAGGTGCGAAAAGCGCAGACCGTCACTCCCCGCTCCTGACAATGCGTTGCGAGAGTTAATAACCTCGAAGGCCACCCGAGGGTTAAATTCTCCCTCTGGGCGCCACGAGGGGCTACCCCCTTCCCTTGGTTCGGTCACGCTGGCCACCCTAGCTGCCGCCGCTGCTTCTTGGACTGAACTGCGGTCTTCCTCCGGGAATTTCGCCTTAACTACAGACCATGTAGCCTCATTGCCGGGCGCGCGCTGTTCCGCTAAAAGGCCACGCGCTGCTACTGTTACCCCCCCCTGGTGCCGGCACGCTGACGCCGCCCTCTCAAACTTGGCCGCGTCCGTTGCTTCGCGTGTTATCCCCCTGAGGCGTGTCGCCGTTCCTTCGGTGTACTCCATAAGCCATGGGAGAATCGTGGTCAGGTCCCCGCGTTCGGCAGACTTGAACCTCGCGGCCCTGCTCATTCGCCCGTCCTGAGAGTGCAGTAAGGCTGGGAGGATGTACCACAGCTTTAGTGCCCTCAAAAGGGAAGTCGGTGTATTAGGGGTCCCGTTTGGTCGGTGCACCCCCAGAGCGTGGTTGACGAGACCTAGCGAGTGGGTGATAAGCTTAGCGTGAGTGGTTGCCAGTTTTGGTTGCACTTTAACGACGGTGATGAACCGCATTTGGAGGTCGGTCATCGACACTCTGTCTAAGGGATCTGCCACCCCCAGACTATCTTGATCCCAGGGATAGTAGAGCCCTTGGCGGTGTCCCTCTTCGTCCTCTTCGCCCCCCCCCCTCAATGCCACGGCTGCCTCTCGAAGGCCGGGGTCGGCTTGTACGGCGGAATCAAGGGCCTCCCGTCTCCCGTGTCGTGCCCCGCACCCACGAGCGCCGCAGACGAGCGGCGCTTGTGTCCCCCTTCGCGCCCCACCGCTCCTAACTGCCACCAGCACACATCTGGCATGGATGACGTGGCTTCCGTCCCCACACGGCAGTCTTACCACGCGATGCCCTTGGTTGACCGCTGCGGCGCAGACCCCGCACGCAATGCGTTCCTGGTTCCGGCCTAGGGAGGCGCGCAGCCGTGCGCTTCCCACTGGAGGCTCTCCAGCTCCTCCACGTACCGTTCCACCTGGTGGTTCCCTTTCCGGGCGGTCAGACTCGCTGTCTTCCCCCGCGGAGGCCCTTTCTCGGCGTCCTCTCCTCTGGGAGTCCCTGTTGCCGGTCGTTGGGGGTGGAGCGCTACCCCCCCCCCGCACGTTGCGTTCTCCGCCCCTGCCGGTCCCTCTCCCGGCACTGGCTGCTCGTCCTCCTCGTCCTCGCCCCCCTGGTCTACCTCGCCTTCCGCTCTCGGTCACGTCTCCCTCCCCTTCCCTCTCTGACGCAGAAGTCATAGTTTCGGTCGCTGCCGGAGCGGTGTCAGTCCGGGCCAGGGTATTCCCTGCGTTCTGTAGCTGTAACCGTGCTTCCCCCTCCTCTCCAGCGGCGTCTCTACCTCCCGTGCTTCCCCTTGTCGTTCCTCCTTGGTCCCGAGGACCTTCCCCGATCAGGCTGCTGCTTAGATCGAGGGACCCCGCTTCCTGCCTTGCAGGCTCACCGACCGGGAACTGAGGAAGTGCCCTCCTTCCGCTCAGCGCTTCTCGTAAGTCGATACACCATCTCGTCAAGCGTTCATCCCACGCTGGGTCCAGGTGTACCAGAAACTCTTGCACATGGGGGCCGATGTAGAGCCGTCTTCCTTGAAGGCGCAGCACAACATCTTGGGCGTGGACGTTGTTTGCTCGAGTCAATTGGCGGTAGCGGTCAACAAGTTGTGTCCAGCCTCGTGGGCGAGGGCACTCAATATAAGCCCCTGAAGGTAGACCTAAGGTATCGCAAAACAGGGTACACAGCAGGAATGATGCCGTTTCGCAGTGCCCCTGGGCTCGCAACATGTCCTCGAACGTGGTGTATACACCGGTGCTTTGATACTCGGTCTGGTCCAGGTGCGAGGGTTCCTGACCGACTATCGTCGAGAACCGCAGGGCCTCGAACGTCCTCGGCCATCTCCCTCCGGCATCTTCCTCGATCGCGCCCATTTCCCGAGCAAGTTCCGCTGGGTGGGGTGGTCGTCGTCCCGACGGCCATTCCGCTTGGCACGCGAGGCAAGGCCGCGGGTCTGTTCTCCCGCGTGCAATGCTATCTGCGCGTTCCAACATGCAAAGACCGTGTACCCGCCCTCCATGGTCGCACGGTACTTGTACCGGTGCATTCATGCCCCCCAGACCGTCAACAAGTTCATCTATGGCCCGTCCGCAGTAAGCGCATGGCTCGTCCCCGGTCTCTATTACCGGCCTACCCCTTAGTCGCCATCCCCCATCGCGTTCATTGTCCTCCACCCCTGCCCCTGACGACACTTCCTCCCAAAGCCGCTCTATGCGGAGCCGTTGGCCGCCGCCCCCACTGACCGTGCCGTCAATCCTCATGCGGAGCCTTGGTAGGAAGTCCACCAAATGAACAGCGCCCCGCCTGGGCCGACCAGCCTCCCCCATGACCTGAATCCCAAACCTGTCATCGCCCACATCACTCGCCCCCTCGGCTGTGTTCAGCGCACACCTTAGATGGACGGCCCATCCCGAGAAGCCGAATCTATCTCGCGTCTCCATGTTCTCACCACACACTCCACATGGCCTTGGTATATTCTGTTGTGAAGCAGACGCATCGCTCCCATCCTCGTTCGCTTCCGCCTCCCCTCGCGTCGTTGCAACTGTTGTCAGGTCTAGCACCCCCTGCACCGTGGTCGCCTCCTCAAGGACTCTTTGAACTCGTAGGACCCTTGCCATCATATTAACTCCATCCGTTAGGCTCGAACTGCCTAAAGATAGCTGTATCTGGGCCACGAGTGGGCCCAAAGTAATATGCTGACGTCCAGAGTGTGAGGCAGTATTCGGGCATGTGATCGTAGTCGATCCGGTTCTCCCATTAGCTGAGTCCTCCACAAACCCAATCGCACAACGGAGATGCAAGCAACATGTGCAGACCACCCGCACATAGGTCCGGTCCTCCACCAATCCGTTGCATATGCCACAGATAACGCGGCTACCCCTTGCTACATCTCTTCCTGCCACAGACCTCGTCCTTCGAACCGGCCTCTCCTCCCGTTCCGGCATTCCCCGTCGAGCAGTCGTTAACGCCGCCGACATCACCTCGTCGCTGTGCTCCTGCAGCGCCCGTCGGTCAGACTGGTCTACCGTTGCCGTTGCCCGACACGTTGGGCACCTCAAGTCGGTTTCGGCTCTGACACGTTGGGCACCTCAAGTCGGTTTCGGCTCTGAC
>JALZUP010000194.1 GCA_023301505.1 Robiginitomaculum sp. | reverse complement strand
TTCAAAGGGTTGGTTGGGTGTGTTCACTCGCTGGAGCGAGCTTGCCAGGTATTTGGGCGTCAGAGACGGCCTAATCTGGCGGTGAGCGCAGCGCTGTACTCTTAAGCGTAAGCAAGTTTACTGACAACAATTGAATTGTGGTATTCGCAAGGACGGGCTGTGTCTAAGGCATTCATGGAGGGCTCGATTTCCAGTCGATATCGGTATTTTCCGATTTCAGCTGAGCCGCAAATCAGCATTATCTGAAAACTTGCATTATCTATCGAGCAGAAATTTCGTGATTTATGCGTTTTATTATGGGTGTCTATGTAATAGTTGTGATTCCTATGGTGCAGGTTTCATTTTGAATTAAGCCGAAGCGAATAACGGATAGTAGGTAGTGCAAATGATAGAAAAAAATCAACATTCACAAGATATTTGGCGGTATGTTCGAGGTAAAAAAATCGAGCTGGGGGAATCGGTCTCCAATAAAAAAGCGGTGTTTTTGGATCTGAATTACTGGATAGATCTTAGGAAAGCCAACAATGGTGAATCAAAGAAGGAGTATTTCAATGAAATATTAATTGTGGCGCGGGAGTTAGTGGATTCCGGAAAATGTTTTTTCCCTCTCACGGATAGTATGTTCTACGAAATATTAAAACAGGATGGTCAATACCTAAGCGACACACTTGCGTTAATCGACGAGCTATCTAGTGGTATATGCATAGATTCACTTGATCAGCGAGTCGAATTTGAATTGTTAGATTTCCTTGAGCAAGCGCCTGATAATGATAAGTACACGGCAAGAGAGCTACTTTGGACGAAGCCTTATTTCATTGTAATTAACAAACTTCCTATACCAAACCCAGAGTTCTTTTCCCCACAAGATCGATACTCTTTTCAGCAAAAGTTTGTTGATGATCATTGGGAAAAAGGATTTAGTTTTTTTAGTGATCAATTGGTTGAGGGCGATGAAATTTCAGGAGCGCAATACCCAGATAGATCGGCGTATTGGAACGAAGGTAAAGCTCTACATACCCATGAATACTCAAGTTTCCACGAACTTTTTCTCAACGAGATAGTGGGTGCAATTGAAACAGTAGAGGAAAATATAAAAAATATTGCCCACTATATTTCCGAGAAGAGCACTGGTGAGGCGGCAAGTGGTCAAGCTAAAGAATCTATAGATGAATCGCGAACAATCGAAAAGCTCATATACAATATTTTTAGGTTAAAGAGTGCAAAGCAGTTTCTGCCAAACTTGCATATTACGTCGGGGTGTCATGCTGCAATGCGTTGGGAACCGAAGATAAAATTTGACTCGAATCATCAATTCGACTTCGAACATGCGGCATGTGCCTTACCTTATTGCGAATATTTTTTTGCAGAAAAACAACTTACACACATAGTTACCCAGGGCCTGTTGGGCTTCGACAAAGTGTATGGGTGTGAAGTCATAGCAAAACCTCAAGCTGCTCTTGCGGTATTAGAGCGACTTTTGCAGGACACATAAACCTAGTCACGGATTACAAAGACACCCATCGTAAAAATAAATGTGAAGTGGTTAGCATTAATTTAATCAGCTATTCGGCAGCATAAATATCAGTAGTTAGTTGTAGTTGTAGTTAAGCAAGCTTACTGACAACAATTGAATTGTGGCATTCACAAGGACGGGCTGTATCTGAGGCATTCATAAAGGGCTCGATTTTCTGTCGATATCGGTGTTTTCCGGTCACTGCTGAACCGCAAATCAGCATTATCTGAAAACTTGAAGCATCTATCGAACAGAAATTTCGTGTTTTATGCGTTTTACTATGGGTGTCTAAGTAAAAGTTCGAACTATTGCCTTGTTATATTTGAGTGCCATGTTCTTCCTGCCACTTTTTATATGTGGTTAAAGCGGTGGCAGAAAAATGCGTATGCCACCAAAGGCCGGGGTCTTGTGAAAACATTGCACTGTTGAGTTCGATCTTTCCGCGAGCTACGACTCTCTTGCTATTTACTCTTTTTAGAAATGCCGCATCAAAAATAAATGGGCCATTGCCCGTATGTACCCAAATCTCCGGATTAGGAGAGTCGAGTTTCTCAGATTTTGGCCAATGCTCAATCAATACGTTTTCAGTTGTATATTTCAAAACTCCATGAAGAAAAACTTCTTCTCCAAGGAAAGCTTCTTTTTTTTGGTTGGCTTCATTAACGCTAAGTAGTTTCATTTTCATAAAATATAACGCTACGTTCACCTTCAAAGCATACGGTTTTCAAATCGCCATAAAAATGTAGCGTAGTGGAATGACAATTTTAATACCGTGTGCTTTGTCGAGTGCAGCGTTTTTTCAGGATTTTCCAAACAATCGACCCAATAGCGATCTATTATTTTTACTTTTGTCATCAGACTTATTCCTTGTAACTAAGACTTGGTAATAATCCCAAACATTATCTTCCGGGCCAGTGATTATTCTATTTTGAACCTTGCCCCACGGCCAAAACAAGCCTGCCTCACCATCAGCCTTTAAGCCCGGGAATGTACTTCCTTGCAATTCAATCATTCCCCATGTGGCGCCATGGTTTTTACGAAACACTTCCCCAACATAACTTCAAAACATTTTTGCAAACGTATATATTTGATCTTCAGATGGTTGCGCCTGTTTAATCTGTTCATGCAGATTTGCAAGAAT
>JALZUP010000193.1 GCA_023301505.1 Robiginitomaculum sp. | reverse complement strand
TAAAACGTAAAACGTAAAACGTAAAACGTAAAACGTAAAACGTAAAACGTAAAACGTAAAACTATATTATTAACGCTTTTGGAAACCCGACGCGTGACGAGGCTACTTGCGTTATAGGTATTAAATTAAGGCAGGTAGATCTGGTTGAGTACCTCGACCTTTTTTAAGCAAAAAGTTTCGTGCCGGAGGTGTCCCATTCGTTGTTGAGCTGCGATTTGTTATTCGCGCTAATAGTGATGTGGTTGTTTATGGGGCTGAGGATGTTGTTCGGGTCGGGTTGTTGGGGCGGTTGTGGCGTTGTGGGTTTGAAATGGAGTTGGTGACGTTTTTTGTTTCATATTAAGTAGTTTTGTGCAAGTTGATACTGTATCAATCAATAAAGGGTTGGTGGTGCGGTAAAATCTGAGTGTGGATTTTTCTGGTCGGGGGTTTGTTGTTTTTTTATTGCTGTTAGGTGCATACAGTTTCCGGGGAGCACAAGTGCGAGCTGCGAAAACCAGCTGCCAATTCTTGGTGTATCGCCGAAAACAAAATGATTGTAATGTTGGCGAGCGCTCTTCTCGAAGTTGTGTTAGTGAAATGCGCTTGTAAGATAAATCTTACGGGCCGCTTTCGGTTCTTTATTCTAATTTTTATGTTTTACAGTTAGGGATGATGTTGTATTTATAAGCAGCTGTAGATCAGATACACTATTCCGATTTAAATCAAAACTATAGATTGGGTATAGTTGGGTGAGTTGTGATGTCAGGGTGTTGCGGAAAAACGATGCAGTATCGAAAGTGTGACTGGGCTTTGCAGTCTATCAAGTTATTGGCTGCTTCTATCTATCATGTTAATACAAGGACAGGCATCGTAAAGAGAGTACCCATAAATTCTCTCTACTATATTGATGTTCAATGTCAATAGTCAGTAAATCAAAGACAGGATTTTCGAGCTAGCAGGCAAGTCCTGTAAAGCAGGAGGCGTGCTTGGCCGGCATATGCAACTAGGCTAATGGAACACGACCAGGGAAATTTTATGGGGGCAAGGCTTGCAATTCAACATTATGCTGAATTATAAGAAAGCTAGGTTTTTCAGCTTGATAGGTAGCTGCGATATATGCCTTCGGTAGTGGTTTCGGAATAAATTATATGTAATTAAACTTGTTAAGAACAAATATAAGGGGCTAGTTTAGTTTTGTATTTTTAAAATCTTACTTTGTAGGCTGTCTTTAGGTGACAATGATTCTAATCAGTAAAAACTAGCCGACCCGTTGTCTTCATTGTATTGCACTGCAGTTTTCAGCGTTAGTATGGACTTTTAAGCATTTATTCACTTAGATATCAGTAAGATTTATCTAAAAAATTGGTCAAATTTACACAGCCCGGAGTTTCCCTGTGGAGTTACTAACAGTAATAGTCTTTTTATGTGGTCTCGTATTTCCGTTTCTTTATGTTGGTTCGTGGAGAAAGAATAAAAAATTAAACAAGTTTATTCAGGGGCAAAGGGAAAAGACAATCTCAGCACGGGAATTATCTGAGGATCGAGATCGGCTTAACCAAGGATGGGCAGAACTAGATGCAGCTCAAAGTAGGCTCGCTCCATTAGAAGCAGAGGAGGAGATAATAATCGCTGTTGGCAATGTTCAATTTGAGTTTGATGACTCAGATAAATACAAAGAGGCTATATCTTCACTGAAAGAAGAGCAAAAAGCAGTAGTGCGCTCAAAATTTCATATAGAAGGACCAACGCTGAGTTACAACGGTGACAAGAAATTCCATACTAAGCTTGTGAAGCTAGTTTTGCTTGCGTACAACGCTGCGGCCGATGACGCTAGGCATAGTGTTAAGTGGAATAACTATGAAAGGGTAATGAGTAGATTTGACAAGCAGCGGGAAACAATTAACAGTTTAACGCCCTTACAGATAACAAAAGCAATTCATGAGCTGAAGGTTCGGGAAATTATATTTACATATCATCGTGAGGAGTTGAGACAGAAAGAGAAAGAAGAAAGAAAGGAGCTTCAGGCCCAGATGCGGGAAGAAGCAAAAGTAGAGCGCGAGATCGAGCAAGCGCGTAAACAGGCAGAGCGCGATGCAAAAATTGCCGCGAAAGCAGTTGCAGATGCGGAGGCAAGGCTCTTGACGGCGACTGAGCACGAAAGAGCTGGATATGAAGCACAGCTTCAGCTTTTACAACAACAACTTCAAGATGCTAACTCTGCTAACACTCGTGCGCTATCAATGGCTCAGCAAACCAGAAGAGGTCACGTTTACGTTATTTCAAATATTGGTAGCTTTGGTGAGCATGTATACAAAGTAGGGATGACCAGACGTTTAATACCTGAGGAGCGCGTGAAAGACTTGGGTGATGCATCCGTTCCTTTTCCTTTTGATATTCATGCAATGATAGAAGCGGACGATGCACCTGCACTTGAAGCTGAATTGCATCGGTTGCTCGGAACCACACGCGTAAATCGGATAAACACTAGGAAGGAATTTTTCAATGTGACTCTTGCAGATATAAAAAACATAGTGCGTCAATTTTCCCCGGATGCAGAGTTCATTGATTACGCAGAGGCGCGTGAGTACCGCGAAACATTGGGGTTCTCGAAGTCTGACGCGTCCCCACAGTATGCGTAGGGCGGTTATAAGCTTTTAAAGAATACGTACTTTGTCAAGGAGTAATGTGGTTGTTTAAGGGGTGAGGATGCTGTTCGGGTTGGTTGTAAGACTGGGCGGGTGCGGGCTTTTGGGTTGTTGGGGCGGTTGTGGGGGTAGTGGTGGTTTGGATTAGTTTGAATTTGTTTAAGCGCTGATTTTATGTTTATGGCTCAGGCAGTGTAAAATCAAGTTATCTGTAATGCGAGGCATAGCAACGATGGAACATGAAAGAGTCACCCTTGATCCGGGTAAACGTGGTGGAAAGCCGTGCATCCGAGGGCTGCGAATTACGGTGTATGATATGTTGTCCCAGCTAGCAGCAGGCGTTAGTCAAGCTGAAATACTAGAGGATTTTCCTGAGCTCGACGAGCAGGATATCCTGGCTTGTCTTGCATTCGCTGCGGATCGCGAGCATCGAGTTTCTGGCATTCGAGCCGTATGAAGCTGTTGCTTGATGAGAATGTTTCTCGTCGCATAGTGCCGCTGTTGGTTACTGACTTCCCCGAAA
>JALZUP010000192.1 GCA_023301505.1 Robiginitomaculum sp. | reverse complement strand
CTATCTGTTAACAGATAGCGGGCTTTTTTGTGCAAATATTAGAGGCTAGTCTCATTTATAGCCTTTGGTAAATATCCTCACGTAAACGTAATGATATTCACCGCATTGCCCGCTTGACGCAGCCTAGGCCGATATGGCCTAAAAGGGATATATGAGTCGGGAAAAGGACAGCATGACGAACGATTTCGAAAAGACACCCTCAGAGCTTGTTAAGCAAAGTGCAAATAGCTGGTTTTCGCGTCTTGCGCCTTACCGCAAAGCGCACGATGGACGGGCTATTTTTGAAACTATGTTGACGGTTTTTCTGTTTATGGCTTGCTGGGCCGTAATTTGCGCGGCCGTCATCTTTGGTCATTACTGGGCTTTGCTGGGTACGATTTTATCTGGTTTTTTGATCGTGCGCCTTTTCATTATTCAGCATGATTGCGGTCATGGCTCTATGTTTAGTTCAAAAAAGGCGAATGATTGGGCAGGGCGTTTTATCGGCGTTTTGACCTTAACGCCTTATGATGTGTGGAAACGTGGTCACGCGCTCCATCATGGCGGCTCTGGCAATTTGGATCGCCGCGGCGTTGGGGACGATATTACGACATTGACTGTCGCTGAATATGACGCGCTCACGCGCTGGCAAAAATTGCAATATCGCCTTTATCGTCATCCCGTTGTGATGTTTGGCATCGGCCCTGCCTATATCTTTATCATCGCCCAGCGTTTGCCGTGGGGAGATATGCCGCGCGGCTCGCGCCCTTGGCTATCGGCTATGGCGACGAATATGGGTATTTTGGCAATTTATGCAGCTTTGATATTTACCGTGGGGTGGAAAGCCTTTTTGCTCATCCAAGTTCCGACGGTTGCTATTGGCGCTTCTATTGGTGTGTGGATGTTTTATGTCCAGCATCAATTTGAGCAAACGCATTGGTCGCGAACAGGCGAATGGAAACGTGAAAATGCCGCTCTGCATGGCAGCTCTTATTATGATCTTCCTGCCCCGCTTATGTGGCTAACGGGCAATATTGGCGTGCATCATGTGCATCATTTATCTAGCCGCATTCCATTTTACAATCTGCCAAAAATTCTTAAAGATCATCCAGAGCTAAAAACAATTGGTAGGCTCACCCTGTGGCAAAGTTTTAAATGTGTGAAACTGGCCCTATGGTGTGAGCGCAGCAAGCAAATGGTAAGCTTTTCAGGACGTAAGACTCTTTCAGTCGCAGGCTAGTATCTGAGCTCTGATCCTAGCGGGAGCGCCGCCTTGGCGTTGGCGCGTCATCAAATAATTCGGCGAGTTTATCGGTCATTGCGCCGCCAAGCTGTTCTACATCCATAATGGTGACGGCGCGGCTATACCAGCGCGTCACATCATGACCAATACCAATGGCGACGAGCTCAACTTCGCTACGGTTTTCAATCTTATCAATGACCTCGCGCAAATGGGTTTCTAAAAGCCCTGCTTTGTTTTGTGACTGGGTGGCATCATCGACGGGCGCGCCGTCGGAAATCACCATCATGATGCGGCGTTGTTCGGGGCGAGCCATGAGGCGCGAGAGAGTCCATTCTAGCGCTTCGCCGTCAATATTTTCCTTTAAGATACCTTCGCGCATCATCAGGCCAAGATTGTTTTTGGCGCGCCGCCACGGCATGTCTGCGCTTTTATAAATGATATGGCGCAAATCATTCAGCCGCCCCGGTGATTTAGGTTTGCCGTCAGAGAGCCATTGCTGAAAGCTCGTTCCGCCTTTCCATGCCCGTGTTGTAAAGCCTAAAATTTCCGCCTTCACGCCGCAGCGCTCTAATGTGCGCGCCATAATATCGGCGCAGACAGCGGCCACCATAATAGGCCGCCCGCGCATAGAGCCGCTATTATCAATTAGGATTGATACCACAGTGTCGCGAAATTCGGTCTGGGTTTCCTCTTTGAAAGAGAGCGCCTGCATCGGGTCTGTGACCACGCGGGTGAGGCGGGCCGTATCGAGCAGGCCTTCTTCTAGGTCAAATGTCCAGCTGCGTTGCTGTTGGGCGAGTAATCTGCGCTGCAAACGATTGGCGAGCCGCGAAATGGTAGAGGAGAGCCCCGCCATATGGCCGTCTAAATAACCGCGCAGGCGCGCTAGCTCTTCGGGCTCGCACATATCTTCGGCGCGTAATTGCTCATCATGGGCGCGGCTATAGACTTTATAAGGCTGCGGCTGATTGATTAAATTTGGCTGCTGCGCAGATGGCGGCGCGCTCTCATCGGGCGGGTTATCTTCGTCACTGTCTATCTCTTGGGCGTCAATAAGATCATCTTGAGCCGCTGAGCTTAGCGCGTCGCTTTGCTCCAGCTCGGCCATGCCGGGCATATCGCTATCGGGCGTGTCTTCATCCTCTTCGGGCGAGTTTTCTTCATCCTGCTTTTGTGAGTCCTCCTCGCTATCATCTTGCTCATCAGGATTGGCAATATCATCGCCTTGTTCCAGCTCTTTGATAAAGGCGCGGGCCAGATCTGCAAAGCTTTGGGCATTGGTCAAGTCCTGCGCTAATGCTGTGAGCTGCTTGCCCGCTTTGGCCTCAATATAGTCGCGCCAAACTGCTATCAACCCGCTCGCCCCCTCAGGCGCGGGGCGGCCTGTAAAGGCCTCGCGCGCGAGCTGCCCGACGGCTTCATGTAGCGGGGCATTATCTTTGGACAAATCTTCGCGGTGATAGCCGCGTTTATGGGCGCGGGCCTGATTGGCGACAGCCAGATTTTCAGCCATGCCAGGCAGGGCATTAGCGCCAATGCTCTCAACGCGCGCTTGCTCTAGCGCTTCATATATGGCGCGCGAGACGCCCTGCGCAGGCTGGTGCGCGGCAAAAATAGCTGGCTCGTGCAAGGCTTTGCGCATAGCCAGTGCATCGGCCTGTCCGCGTAGCTGCGCCAGAGCGAGCGCTGTGGGTTTATTTGGCGGATTGGGCAGGGTTAGCGTCTGGCCTGTCAAAAACCCCGTATCGCCGCTAAAGGCTATCTCTAGCTCTGGCTCGCCGGATATAGCCTTGGTCGCGGCTGCAAGGGCGCGCTTTAGCGTTTCTTTGGGGGTTTCATTTGGCATTATTTATAAGGCTTTATTCGCGCTGATTTATCATGCTCATTAGGCCAGTTTCACATTGCTGGCGGCTTCGGGCAAATCTTCCCCAAAGGCGCGCTGATAAAATTCAGCAATGATGGGGCGCTCTAGCTCGTCGCATTTATTTAAAAATGTCATGCGGAAAGCTGTGGCCGTATCGCCAGTAAAAATACGGGTGTTCTCGGCCCAGTTCATCACTGTACGCGGGGACATGACGGTTGAGATGTCGCCGCCAATAAAGGCCTTTCTGGTCATATCGGCCACATGTACCATTTTGCTAATCAGGGAGCGGCCCGCCTCATCTTGATAGCTTGGCGACTGGGCAAGCACGATGGCTGTTTCGCTTTCATGGTCAAGATAATTTAGCGTGGTGACAATGCTCCAGCGGTCCATCTGGCCTTGGTTGATTTGCTGCGTGCCGTGATACAGCCCCGTTGTATCGCCAAGGCCCACCGTATTGGTTGTCGAGAATAGGCGGAAATTAGCATGAGGTTTAATCACGCGGTTTTGGTCAAGCAGGGTCAAGCGGCCCTGAGCCTCTAAGATGCGCTGTATCACAAACATCACGTCAGGGCGGCCCGCATCATATTCATCAAAGACAAGGGCGACAGGATTTTGCAAAGCCCATGGGAGCAGGCCTTCGCGAAATTCTGTGATTTGCTTGCCGTCTTTCAGTACAATTGCGTCCTTACCCACCAGATCAATCCGAGAGACATGGCTGTCGAGGTTAATCCGAACGGTGGGCCAGTTTAGACGGGCGGCGATTTGCTCAATATGAGTTGATTTACCCGTCCCGTGATAGCCTTGCACCATGACGCGGCGATCAAAGGCAAAGCCGGCTAGGATGGCCTGTGTTGTCTCGCGGTCAAACAGATAGTTAGGGTCAATATCGGGGACATGTTCGCTGCGCTTTGAAAAGGCAGGAACGTCCATATCAAAATCGACATTAAACAGCTCACGCGCGGACACGGTTATATCGGTGGCTAAGAGGGGGAAAATATCGTCTGTCATCAGGGTCTCGTAAATTTAAAAATATATGTCCTATTGCGTGGAGCTTTATGGCTTCAGGGTGGCTGCATCAACATCGCCCGCGCCAATATTGCTGCACTAAAATCACGCATCAGCAGACGCGTAGCTTTATTATCTTAAGCTAAATTGGTTGTCTTGAGGACTTTATAAGCCTTCACGACGCGTTGAAAACTCTCGACTGTGGATTGATCGCCGCCATTGGCATCGGGGTGGAGCTGTTTGACGAGTTGTGTATAGCGCTCGCGCACCATTTTAGGGCCAGAAAATTCATCAAGTCCCAAATCGGTTAAGGCTTTAATTTGCATTTTGGTCAAGCGGCGTCTGGGCTGCTCGGCCATTTCCTTCTCGCCAGAGCCAAAAATAGCATAGCCTTCTGCGCCCGCCGCCGTTGCGCCTGCGGCTTTGCGCTTATTGGCTTTGGCGCGCTCGCCTGTATTTTTGCGAACATCCCATGTCGGGCGATGTCCATGGCGCGCGCCGATCTGCCATTCCGTGATCTCGTCATCATTCATGTCCGAGAAGAAATTCCAGTTCTTATTATATTCGCGGGCATGTTTTTGGCAAAAATTATAATATTCGCGCAAGCGGTCTGGACTTTTAGGCGCTTTGCAGCCGCCATTTTCCACGCAGCCCGCCCAGTCGCAGGGTTTTTGATCCTCGCGCAATTTTTTCTTCTTACCCTTATTAACGCGGATATCTATCCCTTTGGGACGGTAGCTAAAATCATCTGCCATGCTTATATAAACTCGTATAGTGATGTGACCCAATTTAGGGCCAAATGAGAGGACTGTGTAAAATGGGCGTAATCGGCCAGACTATCAAGGACAAATTGACAGAAAAATTCAATCCGTCACAGCTAGAGGTGATTGATGAGAGCCATAAACATGCTCATCATGCTGGCGCGAAGGCTCATGCTGAAAAAACGGGCATTGCGCCTCAAAGCGCGGAGTCCCATTTTCATGTGCGCATTCGGGCAGATAGCTTTGACGGGCAGGGGCGTTTGGCGCGCCACCGCGCTGTTATGGAGATGTTATCCGAAGAGCTTGCAGGCCCTGTTCACGCGCTGAGCGTTGAATTTATTTAGGGCTAGCTCTGGTCATTTTCTAGGTCGCTTTCACTCTCTGGGCTTTTGGCGTGGCGATCCCATTGGTGGATACTTTCAATCCTGCAGCGCTCTGGCCCAATGCCGCCGCTATCGCTAAGTGAAAACGCATTTTCAGACACAATGAGTGAATCGCCGGAGGTGATGCATGCCGTGGGACTGTCTATGGCGATGCTTTGTGCGTAGCGTAAATTGGTGCATATTCCGAAGACATCTATCAGATAATCATTATTGCCGCCTGCGCTGATGACCACCGTGTCGCGCTCAGTATTATAAAAGCCGTCAACATTACGGGGAAAACAAATGCGGTCTGTTTGCTTGCCCAGACGCGGATCGCCTTCAAGGGCGGCAAGGCCGTAAACCTTATCGTTCTGCCCTGTGCTGGCGCAAGCCGTGAGCAGGGCTGCCGTGAGGAGGCTGCAGCTTAAAAGGGAGGTGTGAAATTTACGCATAATCATAGCCCTCTTTTATTTGTTTGTTCCATTATAACATAAATCTCTTATTTCACAAAATACGCCCTCTTTATAGTCACGTGATAAGTCAGATATTTATCTGTGTTGAAGGAAAGATTCTCAGATAAAATTTGAGCTTACTGCTTTTTGTTCTTGTTATGTTCTATTTTGTTTTGTAAAAGGAACATAGACCTTACCGAGAGGCTTATCGTCACCGCTTTGACACGCTCTGTGTCAGCACGAGGCGAGGCCCAAGCACATGAATGAAGGGCACAGATAATATGGCCTATATGAGTGATACATTTATCGACAAAATCATCTGGCAGAGCGCGCCTATACGCATTGGCAATTATGAGTGGCGCGCCATGCGCTACACATTGCCAGAGCGTTATGGCAAAGGACTTGTGCGGGCGGCCTATCAATTTCGTCGCATTGGCCAGTTTGGCGCCGCGCCAGAATTATGGACAGACTCGCATGATTTTCCTGGATATGCGCGTTATCTGCCCAATTATGGTTTGCCGAAACGGCTTAAAAAGCTCTGGTCGCAAACGGGCGATTTGCTCAGTGATGATGTGGATGCGCGCGCGCGCAAACCTGCGCGGCGTAATAATGCTAATAAGCCTATGACGGGCGGCTTACAGCTCGGCTTTGGCTTTTAAAGCGTTTTGGCTTATTTTTATGAGCCAAGATTGACGCGGAATTTCTCGGCTAGCCATCTGGGCTGGCGAGCTTTAAGCTTGGTTTATGGATCTAACACAGCTTTCAATTTGGCACAGCTATGCCGCGCTCGTCGTGATTATCGCGCTGCGTTATGTGGTGATTGCGGGACTGCTTGATTTCATGCTTTGGCGCAGGCCTGCGCAAAAACTGCGCGCGGTTAAGCTCACAAATTTGACGCCTAAAGCTAAAATCATTCGCCATGAAATCACGCTGAGCCTGATTTCAAGCTTTATTTATGCTGCGCCGGGCGCGGTTTTAATCCATCTTTGGAATGAGGGCGGCACGGCGCTTTATTCTGGCCCTGTCACAAGCGCGGCGGGATGGGTCTATATTTTTCTAAGCGGTGCGATTTATCTATTTGCCCATGACACATATTTTTACTGGACGCACCGGGCCATGCATCACCCAAAGCTCTACCGTATGACCCATGCGGGCCATCATAAATCTAAACAACCTACGCCTTGGGCTAGTTTTAGTTTTGATCCAGCGGAGGCGGTTATATCAGCTTGGTTCTTGCCCGCTCTGGCTTTGTTTATTCCTGTCCATGTCGGAGTGGTTTTGATTTTACTCACCATTATGACGCTTAACGCCGTGCTTAATCATGCGGGCTGGGAGCTATATCCGCAAAGCTGGATTCATAAGGGATGGTGGGGCCGCCATATGATTACGGCCACACACCATAATTTACACCACACTAAATTTACTGGAAATTACGGCCTATATTTTCGCTTTTGGGACAAGCTTATGGGAACAGACCGGAATGGCGTTTAGGGCGTAAAATTAGCGCGCGCTTTAAGCGTTTCAATATGACTATCCAAAGGCGTCAAAGCGGTGGGTAATGGCGACACTGATTTGGCGCGTGAGCTGTGAGGCTCTTTCTAGCGGTTTGATAATGCTCTCGCTAATATGTAAAAACCCGCCCGCCGAGCCTGCTGGAGCCTCACTTTTTTCTGTGAGCTTATCTGTCCATTCCAGCGCTTTTGTGCTTTTTGGATAGCGTGCCTGTAAATCATCCAAGATCGTTTTGGTTTGAAAGGTTTGCAATTTTTGCATCACATTTAAGCGGGCCGTATTCTCATCGCCATGTGTCGGCAATTCTGTCGTGACAATGAGCATTTTCATAATTAGGGCCAGACGCAGAGCGTGCAAGATCATCAGATTTTCGTCATTTTTAAAGCTCAGCTCTTTATTGCAAATGCGCAGGGTCTTAAGCGCTTGATGGGCGTCCATGCGAATGCGGTTGGCCAAATGTGAGATTTGCGAGGACCACGGCGTTGCCACTAATGTATCGGCAATGATAAGTGAGCGCGTCTCCAGAGCGGGCTCATTCCCGCTAAAGGCGCGGCTCGTCCAAAAACTAGGATCAAATAAACGGCCATAGCCAGTCAGGCTGGCGACATTGGCGCGGGTGAGCGAGGTTGTGACCAAATTAAGCACAGAGCGCGCCCGTGCAGAGTTTTGATAGAGGGTAATAAATTTTTCTGGATCAATAGCGGCGGCGCGGCCTATGCCATAAAAAATATTGGCGGGGACGCCCATTTGCTGCAAGATCGCATTATGGGGAATAGCGCGAAGCTGGCGCGGATTGAACATATCATTGCCGCTTTTGGCGCGTTTGGCCGCGCGCGAGCCTGTTG
>JALZUP010000191.1 GCA_023301505.1 Robiginitomaculum sp. | reverse complement strand
CCAAAACCGGACGTACTCTAATCAGTCTTCTGGGCTGGAATATTTGATTTGCAAAACTTAGAATTACACTAAATCAGTAATAGTGAATACCTTATATGTCTATGAAACATACCAAATCAGAAGTAATTGATAGGTTGCTGAATGGAGGACCCCGTCAAAAGAACAATGCTTGGGGGCCTGCCCATGAGCTTGTTCGAAATGGTGAGTTAGAGCCGCGAAAGGAGTTGCCGGCGCCAGAAAGTATAGAGGACGAAAACACAAGAAGGCACATTCGTGAACTTATCACTAGTTACGATATTCTCAATGAGCAGACAAATGAATTGATAAAAGCATTAGACGACGCTAGTCAAGCAGAGAGATTGCTGCGTAATTACGGCAACTTCGTAGGATCTGCGGATTGCAGATCTAAATTGATGAGGGCTGTTGAATCATACCTGCATAGCGAGGACGACAACTTAGCTGTAATGGCTACTTATCCACTACATTTGTGGTCTCGATGGAAAAACGTCCCTTCGTATAATTCAAATGTCTTATTAGCGTCGCTATCTGATAATCGGGGTGTAATGCAGCATGGTGGGAAAACGATAGTCGGAGACCAAATTAAATATATCTTAAGTAACTTGATTTTGCAGGAAAATATAGACGATGTAGATTTTGTGTTGAATGCACTTAATGCTTATTTGACGGATAAAGATAGTAAGGTGCGCGAACGAGCAGGTTACTTGGTTGCTGTTTCGAAAACAGATGAAACAGAATTTTCAAAATTGTTAGATCACAAAAACACTGCAGTTCGACGTGGTGCTATATCTGGATTTACTCGATTAAAGTTTGGTGAAGATGTTTCTTCACCTAAAGGTAAAAAGAAGTCTGAAAAAATTGCTACACAGCTATTAACTGAGTATTGGGAAAAGCCAAGCCGGCTAGAAAGATATGCTATCGCTGAATCAGTTACTCAGGTGCTAGCATATAAACCTAACAATAAAATGAGTAAACGTGTCAGTAAAAACAGGCGTGATCTTTTCTCAAAAGATGATAATGTCGTATTGTCAGCGTTGGCGGATACCTACCATCTATCTCTTGATGTTGAAGATTGTAGAATGGTGGCACCACTACTGGCAATGTTGTTAAGTGAGGACGATAAAGACATGCGGTTTAGAGCTTCTCTCGCGCTATATATGGTTAATGATCATCAATCTCCATTGCCTATTTTACAATCATGTGTTGCAGTAGCAACTGAAGCACTAAAAAAAGAGAGCGATTCTGAAGTTAAGCAAAACCTAGAAATGATCCCTTAAGGTATTACCTAGGTTGGAGGTAATGTGCATATCCTATGTGACCGTCAGCAAAGGGCACTTAACGGCCGGTCAATCACCACTTGAGGTACTGCGTAGAAATCGATGCCAGTTGAGCGGCTGCGACCGGCGGCATTCGGCTAAAAGGTATCCTTCGCTTAATGGTTAATAGATGGATTTGAAAAATGAACAAAGAAACGATAAAGAAAGGGCTTTTAGGAGTAGTAATCTCTTCTTGCTCAATGGTGTCAGTAGCGGAGCCTGAGCTTGTTCTGATCGAATCAGAGGTGTCCGTGGATTGGGCCGCAAGGAGTTTGCATAATCTTAGTGCTTTACCATTAGTTGTTCCTCCAAGCGATTTAAGAGCTCTACGGGAGCGAAATGAAGTAATCCTAGTGATAAGCAGTGAGTTAATCGAAGACGCGAAGCGGGCCAGATGGTATATATATGAACAATACATTGTGAGGGAGGGGGAGGGGGTTAGCTTAGGAGCGTTGCTTAATAACTTAGGCTCGGTAGTTTTTTTACCCGATACTTCATTAGTTGTAGTGACGCACTACGGAGATAAAAAGATTTATAATTTCCCCCTTGATTCTCCTCCTGGTGATTCTGATAAGACGATTTTGAAGGCCGGGAATGTACTAATTTTTAATAAAAAATAAACAGCATAGCTCTAGCTCTACAGATGAAAACTTAAAAAATTGAGTAAATGATGACATATAGTAAGTTATTCAGCGTTCTGTTAGTTGTAACATCTCTTTTAATTGGGTCGGTAACACTGGTGCGTGCTGAAAATCCACTAACGATAACACCAGTACCAAAAATAAGAACGCAAGCTGTCAACTTGGATTGGCGAGATCTGAGAAATTTAGCAATTACCGAGAGCGCCTTAGACACTCTAATTCAAAATAACCGGGTTTTGGTATCGCTTGGTAGAAGGCTAACAAAGCGTCTTAAATTAGAAGGGGTGTCAGTAGAGCCCTCCTATGAATTAGTAGCGAATGTTGGTCTACAGGATGTGATTCGGCAAATTCAACTGAAGACTGGTAACTCAAAATTAACCGACATAAAACAAATATCTATAAGTTATTTTAAGCGCGATTTAGTGGAATACGTTGGTGCCTCAGAAAAGGGCAGTAATATTAATTTTGAAGAAGGAGATATTATAATTATTTATGGTTTTTGGTGGTTTTAAGAACAAGGTCAGCCTTGAATTCAAGTCATAAGTGCAACTGATTTTATATAAGTAGTGCTAAATTGGTTATTAAACATTTGATTTGAGGTTATGTAGCCTTGTGATTTTCTGGGTCAGTTATTTAGGTTTTCTACAGCATTTTTTAGTTGCCGGTTTGTGGTCAGTGTAAAGTTTGGTTTCTTGGGGAAGAATTGTCGTTGTAAGCCATTGGTATTTTCATTAACCTTTTGCTCCCAGGATGACTATGGATATGCGAAATACGTTTTAGCATTCAGAGTTTTGGCGATCATTTCATGGTGAAAAAATTTTGATCCATTGTCAAATGTCAGTGTCTCAACATTGTCTATGTTTGGCTTCAGTATTCGTATAATTGCTTTGCGTACCCCCTCTGGTATAGACATATGCAGCCAATATCAGTCTACCCGATCTGAACGGCGTGCTATCCACGACCGTCCCCTTTGGGCACTTACCGGCCGGTCATTCACTGCTTGACTACAAAGGCTTAGTGGTTGATTACATCGGTATCAAGCGGCAAATGAATCTGGTTTTGGCGCATTAACGCAAAGGCGATCAGGATAACTTTGAAGAC
>JALZUP010000190.1 GCA_023301505.1 Robiginitomaculum sp. | reverse complement strand
ATGGCGCCCGTCTACCCCAAAGAAGCTGTTGTCCCTTTGCTGCTCTCACATCCCAATGGCGAAATTTTAGCTGCCGCTCTCAATAAGCTCGGGTTGAATGTAAGAGCTGTCGGAACGGATATCGGACGTGCCGCGGCGATAAAAATGTGCCGCTCTGTAATGATAAAGGGCATGGAGGCACTCACCCTAGAATGTTTTCAGACAGCGCGTTTCTACGATGTTGAAGACGAAATTAAAGCGTCTATGCACGGAAGCTTTCCGGGGATGGGATGGGACAAAGACCGCGTTGACTATTGGTTTGAACGTGTTTCAACCCACGGCGTTAGGCGAGCCGAGGAAATGCGCGAGGTCGCAAAAACCGTCAAAGATGCAAAGGTGAACTCTGAAATGTCCAAGACAGTTGCGGAGAGTTTTGACAAGTTCATGCATAAAAATAATTGTTGAAAACCTATCGAAACTATCAATTCGGTTTATTCGATAAATTTGGATAAGTTGCTCATTATAAAAAAAACAGGGGACCTCAATGTCAAAGACTCAGCAAGCCAGTAATATACATGGTATCATCCTTGTTCTTGCCGCCGTTATGCCTGCTATGGCGATCATTTCATTGGTGCCCGTCATGCCCCTCTTAGGCCGAGAGTTTGGTCCCGTTCCGGGGAGTAAGGCTTTGGTGCCTATTGCGCTTACTATTCCAGCACTTTGTGTCGCTCTATTTTCACCGCTAGCTGGATGGTTGTCTGATAGAGCAGGACGAAAAATGCTCTTGGTCTTTGCTTTGCTAGGCTATGCCGCTATCGGCATCATACCTTATTTTTTGACAGACCTAAAACAGATTATTGGCGCCCGCATCGGTTTAGGTGTGTTTGAAGCCGTTATTATGACCGTTGCGACAGCGTTAATTGGCGACTATTTCAAAGGGGCGGCCCGTGAGAAATGGATCGGTATACAGGTCGCTGTTGTTAGTGTGAGTGCCATTTTCTTAATCGCCATAGGCGGGGCCCTTGGGGATTCTATCGGATCTCGCGGTCCATTTTTAATGTATCTTCTGGCTATTCCTATCGCGATTTTGGTGGCCTGGAAATTATTTGAACCCGCTATCATTGAAAAAGCGAGCGGCCTGAAAGGTAGCTTGCCATGGAAATCCCTTGCGCCGCTCTTACTGACAACTCTGGGCGTTGGCATATTTTTCTACACAGCAATTGTTAAACTTGGCGATATTCTTCTTTTGACAGGTGATGTAACGCCAGGCGTTATTGGCGGCGTTGGCGCTGTCTTTAATATTGGGGTCATGCTTGGCACGTTTCTTTTTATCAAACTCAAAACGAAATCCTCAGGACCAAAGTTACTTGGTATAGGTATGTTACTTTTTGCGATAGGTTATGCCGGAATGGGGCTTTCAGGAACCTTTGCGATGACTGTGGCATTCGCACTTATTACGAGCCTTGGCGCAGGGTTATTGCTCCCGACCATGCTGACATGGGTCATGAGTATTTTGCCCGGAAATGTTCGGGGGCGTGGAACGGGTCTCTGGACAGGTATGTTTTTCTTGGGGCAATTCATTGCGCCGCTCGTCGCAGTAGCGCTTTATAAACCTGCAGGAGGCCTTAGTAACGTTCTCATTGTCTACGGCATTATCGCGGGCGTCTTGATGGTGCTTGCGGTCATTGGCTCTCGCGGGGCGAAGCCTCTCACGCAAGCTCATTAATTCATAGGCTAATATGTCTGAGCATGTGATCATCATCGGGGCATCCCATGCCGCCGCCCAGACCTGTGTCAGCCTCCGACAAGGTGGCTATGCGGGCGATATTACAGTCATCGGCGACGAGGCGGTTCCGCCTTATCACCGCCCGCCTTTGTCTAAAGATTTCCTCTCAGGGCAAAAGTCTTTAGATGATATTCTCATACGCCCCATTGAGGCCTATGCGGAGGCTAATATCGACTTGAGACTTGGCGTGCGCGTCGAAGCAATCAACCGAGCAGAGACAACAATACATACGGATGACGGTGAAACCCTGGCTTATACCAAGCTTGTGCTGACAACAGGTGCACGTATTCGCCGTCTCCCGATCGATGGTGAAGATTTGGATGACGTTTATTATTTGCGGGACACAACGGATGTAATGGCAATTAAGGAGAAGGCTAAAACTGCCAAGACCGCTGTCATCATTGGCGGTGGTTATATCGGCTTGGAAACAGCGGCCTCGCTGCGAAAGCAGGGGCTAGATGTTACAGTGCTTGAGGCCATGCCGCGTATCCTGCAGCGGGTGACCGCGCCCATCATGTCAGAATTTTGTAAGCGCGTGCACAATGAGGAGGGCGTTCAAATCATCGATAATGTACTGGCCTCAGCCATAGAAATAAATGGGAAGGAGATGAAAGTCGTGACGTCTTGCCATCAAAGCTTTGCTGCCGATATGGTGATTATCGGTATCGGTGTTATTCCCAATATTGAGCTAGCGCAGACAGCAGGCCTAACAATTGGTGACGGGATTAAGGTCAATGAATATTGCCAAACCTCTGATCTTGATATTTACGCGGCGGGCGATGTTACCTGGCACTATAACCCGATTTATAAAACGCATTTACGATTGGAATCTGTGCCCAATGCGACAGAGCAAGGGAAGGTCATTGCTTCTCATATTAACGGCGTGCCTAAGCCATATCACAGCCTGCCTTGGTTCTGGTCCGATCAGTTTGATCTAAAACTTCAAATTGCAGGGCTCTCGACGGGGTATGACAGAGTGGTTGTGCGCGGAGATAATCTTTCTGGACGGAGTTTTGCGGCTTACTATTTTAAAGATGACAAATTTATAGCTGTCGACGCGGTCAATGCGCCGCGTGACTTTATGTTTGGCAAGCAAGCTTTATCTAAAGGTAAGGCGTTAAATGCTGATGTGTTGTTAGACGCAAATTCAGATCTTAAAGCAGCCTATAAACATGGATGAGACAATATGAGTAAGGTATATGACACATCAACTGCCGCGCTAGTTGGGCTGTGCCGTAATGGCCTGACCGTTATGTCAGGCGGGTTTGGTCTTTGCGGTATTCCGGAAAACCTCATTGCCGCTTTGCGTGATAGCGGGGCGTCCGATTTGACGGTGATTTCCAATAATGCGGGTGTCGACGGCTTTGGTCTCGGGCAACTTTTGGAAACGCGCCAGATAAAGAAAATGGTCAGCTCTTATGTCGGTGAGAACAAAGAGTTTGAACGCCAATATCTCGGCGGTGAATTAGAGCTTGAGTTCAATCCCCAAGGCACACTCGCAGAACGCATCCGCGCGGGCGGGTCTGGCATTCCGGGGTTTTATACGAAGACAGGCGTTGGGACGCTTATCGCTGAAGGCAAAGAGCATAAAGAGTTTAACGGTGAGACTTTCATTCTCGAGACAGGCCTAAAAGCCGACGTCTCTATTATCAAAGCGTGGAAGGGCGATGCAGAAGGTAATTTGATATTCAAAGCGACCGCGCGGAACTTCTCCCCCATGATGGCAATGGCCGGGAAAGTCACAGTCGCAGAAGTCGACGAAATTGTCCCCGTGGGTACGCTCGACCCGAACTTCATTCATACGCCAGGCATTTTCGTGCAGCGTATTGTCGAAGCGAAATGCGAGAAACGTATCGAACAACGCACCGTGCGGGAGGCGTAAGATGGCTTGGACACGTAACGAAATGGCTGCGCGGGCCGCGCAAGAATTAGAAGACGGGTTTTACGTCAATCTCGGCATTGGTATTCCAACCCTTGTTGCGAACCATATTCCTGACGGTATGTCTGTGACCCTGCAATCTGAAAACGGAATGCTCGGTATGGGGCCATTCCCGATTGCGGGCGAAGAAGATGCTGACCTGATTAATGCAGGGAAGCAAACGATCACGACCCTGCCGAAATCTAGCTTCTTCGACAGCGCCACCAGTTTTGCGATGATACGCGGCGGGCATATTGATCTGTCTATTTTGGGCGCAATGGAAGTCGCTGAAAATGGCGATATCGCCAATTGGATGATTCCGGGCAAAATGGTCAAAGGCATGGGCGGGGCGATGGACCTCGTCGCAGGCGTAAAACGCTGCATTGCTTTATTTGATCACACGAATAAGCGCGGCGAGAGTAAGTTCATCAAGGCCTGTACTTTGCCTTTAACAGGGCAAAACTGTATTCATATGATCGTCACCGAC
>JALZUP010000189.1 GCA_023301505.1 Robiginitomaculum sp. | reverse complement strand
ACCGTGCGAGCCTATGAACGAAACGATTTATCGTTCACCGGTAATCACCAGCGTCTTTCCGGCCCGGGTGGAGCCTGGCAGATTACCGAAGATGCGCTCATCGGGCCGGATGGTCAGCACTTGCCAAGAGTTGCCGGTCATGTCGCTTACTGGTTCGCGTGGGACGGTTATTTAGGCATAAAAAGTAAGCTTTACATACAGGAGTAATATTTATGATATTGGCTGGTAGGAGCGCTCTTTTTTTCACCGACTCTTTTTCAATGCACGAACGTTACGTGACTTGTCCTTAAGCTGGAATCGCTCTAACCATAGAATGTAATGAATGCACACTGGAATTGTCATGGTTATAAACCCATTCGTTATTCAATACAGATTTTAAGTTATTCTTCAACATATGGTTCCCTACTGAGATGGAGTAGAAATTATTACCATTCGCTTTTAGTAACTTAGCTTTCTCAACTAATAATTCAGGTATTGATGCCATCACAAAATCTGAGATCATTATTACCAGCACTGCCCACATTGACGCAGTACCATCTCTCCTTATAGATGTCTTTACCACTTCTTCTCGTAACACCTAATCGATGCCGGAGGCGTTGTCTGTATTAGGTATCCTTCATTTGGACCCCCACCGCGTCAGCAAAGAGCAGTCGCGCACACCTTGCTCACGCCGCGGGTATCCCACCACTAAGCCCCCTTCCTCATCGGATTAACCGGGCAGTTACAGGTTGTGACCTAATGCGATGAAGGTCGCTTGTCATTCCACTCTGAAGGCTGGAATGACACCTGTCTAAAATCTCATTAATGAGCTCTCTCAATTGCAGGGCTAATTCACCATGCAGTTTAATCCCCATCTCAAACCCTTGGTCCATCCCGTTTTTTTGGATATTGGCAGACATCACCATTCCGGCATTCCCATCAGTTAATATTGCCTTTGCGTGCAGCCACTCAAACCCATAGACTTCGGCGTGTGCATGATACAGTTTTGCCAGTGCGTCCATAGAGCCCGGCAGCATACGGGAGAGAACAATTGTTCTTACGCCAGCTTTTGCCTTTTTACATAAAGCATTTGTGATCATATGATCTTTCTGCCAACTAAAGCTTGAAACAACAATCGACTCCTTCGCGCTGTCAATTAAGTCCATTGCATGATCACGTATCCCGGTGCAATGATCTGTTGTATATAGCATCGAGCCTAATTCAATCGGACGTTGCAACTTCCCATAAGGCTTAATAGCACTGATTTTCGATTGATCAATAAGTTGATGTTCTGCTTTCTCCCAAAACGCCCATTTAAGAATCTCGGCAGATTCACGAGCCTGCTGTTCAGATAATACAACTGCGATCTCTTCATTTCTCTCCATGCCTGCAGTTGTTAGATTTCCTGTGAACAACATGCCTGATGATTTTCCTGATTCAGTACCTATCACATCGGCTAAAATCATTTTAGCGTGAAAAACAGAGGATGTCCGAACTAGCACCTTACCTGCAAGTCTTTTCAAAGACGCTCTATGCTCGTCATAGCACTTTCTTTCGAACAGGTTGCTGGAGTCTTCTTGAGCGAGTCTCACCTCACTAGCAACCATCAGGTACACCCGTACACCTCGATCGGCAGCAGATTCTATTGCGTTTTCTATGTCTTTATCTGCCAGTAGAAAGGTGCATACAATCAAAGTATGTCTTGCGTTATTCAGCAGACCGCAAGCCCTCACCTTAAGGTTACTATCTATCACAGTTGAAGGTATGGACACGGTCGAAGCAACATCTGACAAAAAGGGCGGCTTTATTAACGCTACCGGTTTCGCATCACTTATTGGCAGCCATTCAGTAACCGCAAGATCTTCCCTATCAAGTCTTTTTGCGACTTGATTAGTGGTTGCTCTTTGTTTCTTGTTTTTCTTATTACTCATTTTTATTCCTATATACTTTTTATATATTCCAGTCTTCAGCAGCAATAATGCGCCACGCGTTTGTTCTATTTTTCTCTTCACACACAGGCCACACATCTTTGGCTAACGCCGTGCGATCAGGTAGGGCGATACAAAATTCGCTAAACGGCGCTACAGCTTTGTCTAGCCAATGACTAAATTTTTGCCTGTCTGCAAACCCATCCACAAGATTAATAAACCTCCACTCCGCCCAGCTTGTTGCGTCGGCCTGGTTAATCGCATGTACCTTTGTGTTAGCGCAATTTAATCTTTCAAATTGCCCGTACTCCGGTAATTGAGGTTTCTTCAATTCCATAGTTATTTTCATGCCGCTCTTCTTGTTGTCAGGCATATCTTTAAACAGCACACCAAGACTATTTCGCTGCGAGTCCCAATAAGAATCTATCCCCGAGGTCGTCAGCAACTGATTCCATGCTTCCTGAACCGACAAAACAGGGGCAGTGATTTGAATCGAACGCATTTTTTGGCTGAGCAAGACCAGGGTTTTCTGCGTTAGATCCCATTCAAGGGTAAGGCGATCATCGGGCAGCCTAAATCCCTTACGTTCAACATCAACCACTATCAATGGCCCGCCACCCTCAAGCGGTAATGTTTGCACGCCAATAAATTCATTGCTCCAGTCCGGTGTCTGGCATATGTTGCGAGTTCGTTTAGCTAGATTATCCTTATCGCTCGAAAAAACCTCTGACTCAGGAGCAGAATCATCGAACGGTTTAATATTCACAACAGGGTGAGGGAGTAATTGATCCCGGCAGAGACTGATTTTCCACAATCCACGTTCATGAATAAATATTTCTCCGTCAGCGATTGCCCGCTCCCCTACTACTGTCAAACTATACTTTCCGTTCTCACACCTAGCCAGGCCATGTTCCACACTTATAGCTAGCAGTCTCTCTGCGATAACGAGACGACTGTTTTCATCAAAAAATAAAGTTTGCGAAACATCTCTTACTGAGCAGTTACTGTGATCTCGCAAATGCAACAGAATTGGCAGCATCTCACTTCTTTTTTGCTTTTTGGCAATACTCGCCTCGACAACCCAATTTTCAATACTCACTGATCTTTTTAAGATCATTGGATCACCATTCACCATCAAATTTTCTTTTTCTAAATTGTTCATAATTACAAACTCCTTACAGGTTTTTTTCCCATGGCGTAAATTTACAAAGAGACCCCAACACCCCAGACGATCGGCTAAGCCCGTTATGGTTGCCGACTACAACCAACTGATACCTCGCCCTTGTAATGGCTACGTTCAGACGGTTCGCGCATTCTAGAAACGGGGTTTTGTGTGGACTAGCGAAACTCAGCAAAACCAGATCAGCTTCCTGCCCCTGAAATCTATCAACCGTTGCTACTTTTATTGTTAGATAGACGCTACTACCAGTCGACCGATCAAAATATCCGCCGCTATTTTTACTACCTGTCCAACTACGTATTGATTGCCTCAGAGCCTTTTCTTGCCCACGGTAAAAGGTAATCACCGCTACTTCCCAGGGTTTATTTCCATCAGAGGCCTGCTTCGGGTTTTTGCGAGCCCAGTGATCAAACTCCTTTAGTTCCGACAGTAAACTTTTAACTTCTGCACCATTAACGTTCGCATTACTCTTATGACCCTTAACATCAAGCCATACACTTCTGGGCCGAGTGGACTTATAACCCCATACTCGATCCTTTGCCACACTGTCTGATGTAAACAGCGCTTGTTTTTCATAAATATACCGGTGCGGAAACTCAGCAATATCAGGGTGCATACGATGCTGATGTGTCAGCACAGTGGACCGTTTTTGATAGACACTATCCGGTAACCCTCCTGTCAATGCTGTATCTCTATGACCATTCGAACCAAAGCCGTTTTTTAACGACTCCATTATCGAAGGAAGAGCCACCCGACGCACCCGATCCAGCTTCTCTTTTGTCTCGGCGTAGTTACTACCATTTTTTGATGGCATTAAATTCTCAATTTCGCTTTTAAGGCGATCTAAAGTTTTATTATTTCCCGCATCCAACGTACTGTTTCGTTGCTCGTAAGCACTCACTATCCGCCATGAAATCTCTTTCTCCCATTGGGCGTCTGTATCAATATTTTTGTTAGCATGGTTATACGCCCTGACACGTCTCGAGATCTCAACAGGTAAATCGCCATCACCTCGAATACTACTTATATCAAGGGGAATTTCATTTTTGTGCGAATGAAAAAAGTCACTGTCGCCTACAACAATCGTTGAGTACGGCAACAATGCAACATCACTCTGAGCGGTAGCGCAGTTGACATCATTAGATGCAGCCTGATTTTTATAATATTTCTGTAAATCAACATCGCTAGTACATATAAGGGAATTACGGCGGTTTCTTGCTCCATGCTGGCAAGCATGAAAAACATCCACACTAGCGCGGCGCTTGTCTTCGCTTGGCAGGCAATCAGCAACACCAATTTCCAGAGACTCACTTTCAACGTAAGGTGATAGCTGTTTTGGATCTCCCACAACAACCCACCTCTCTGCAAGTAGAGCCGGTACAAGAAATTCCTGAAATGTTGTTTTTGATGCCTCATCAATAATGAGCATATCGAACATAGGGACATTTGAATTTGCAGCCTTTACACCGGGGTGCTGCAAAATACCAATGGTGGTGCCGCACACAAGGTTTGAAGAATCGAGAACTATTTTTTCAAAATCCTCCGCCTTGCCAGATAGTAAAGTTCTCATTTCTTTTTGAGCTGGTTCTAAAACACTTAACTGACTTAATTCTTTTAGCAATCTACGCTTTTCAGTCTTAACAAATTCTTTCAGTTGCAACGACTTTACCTTGGGGGACAATCGTTTTTCCTCACCAATCCGCAAAGGCATAACAAGCTTGCGATTCGCCTCGCTTTCAACTAATAGACGCTCCAGAACATTGTCAATGGCAACATGAGTAGATGCACAAAGTAGGACTCGCTTTTTCCGCAAAGCCATTTGCAGTATCAACTCGCAAATAGCAGTCGTTTTACCAGATCCGGGGGGACCGTCAAGAAATGTATAATCCGGAGATACAAGTGCCTTCAGAACAAACTCACGTTGCTCACTATTCCCCGGGCGATTATCATCCAGTAAAACTTTCCATTCCAGCGGACTTGGAACTGCTGTGATCTCATTCGTAACAAGCGGGTTTCTTTTTACGATGCTATGCCCGATTGCACTGGCCTGTGGCACTGCAAATTCAGAACAATCGGCAACAGGCCAGGAGGCATGACGTTTTGTCTCTAGCAATCTAAGTAGTGGGCGATGTTTCTTATCAGGATTACCCTGAAGCTGTTTGATTGCTCTCAGTTGGCAATTAATTTGATAGGTGTCAGGTCGGATCACAAGAATTTTCCCGTGAGGCTTTCGATCAAGTTTTATTTGATCGTACTCTGGTAGTCGATCCAGAACTACCAGGCGGTGCTCTAGTTTATACTTTGCATCGTTGCTGGAATTACTTGTCAAATGCCAGCCGTCGCCAGACTGACAATGGTATATAGTGAGTGCGCGTTCACTCTGATTAACTATCTCTTCAGCGTGTTCGCGTGACTGGTAAGCCTTTTTACGACAAAACACACAGTATCTGGCGGCCGCGCCTATTTTGTTCCAGCTACTTTCGTCAGAGTCGTAGACGTGTTGTGTATTTTCCTCCATGAAAGATCTAAGGGTTTTTTCAGCGGTAACATTACCATCTACCGGTAGAAGGTTGATCCAAAACCCGTCATCGCAACGTTCACTCTTTTCAACCTCAGTCCAGAATACAGCGTCTATTGCTTCGGGACTTTCCAGATATTTTTTTGTGCCAGACAAATATTTGTAAAAATCATTAAGCCCGAAAAACGTGTCTTTTAACAAATTATCCGGTCTGTTACTCGCAATGTTCATGAATCGCAAGAGCGCCATATCCATACTCCTTTTTCATAATCTACTTTTACAAATGCCGCTGGTATCAACACCAGCGCCTTATTGGAACGGTAGAGTAATTTACAAAGAAGTAGCTGTTGTATCATCACGTATCAATGTGATGTGGCAACAACTTAAGTTAGAACCAATCGAAAAAGAGACATCAAAGTGTGAACTACTATTGGAAGTAATATGCAGATGGCAGGTTCTGCAAGTTTCAATTGAAACGATTTTCTCAAACCTCGTTGGCCGGGGTAAAACATCCCCTGCGCGTGACCTACGAACGGTACGAGCTATTCACTAATCGGAAGTGATACGGATATCTCAGCCCCGCCTAACCGGGCACTGCTGGTAATTTGAATCTCTGAGCCATGCCAGCGTGCAATCCGGTTTGCCACAGACATTCCCAGACCGTAGCCCGTGTCATTACCCGGCGCTGTACTCATTGACGCGGCACCTTCACCCCTTATAAAAGGCTTTACCACTTCTTCTCGTAACGCTTTATCAATGCCGGGGCCGTCATCCGCAACGGTTATCAACGTATAGATACCTTGTTGTTTTATCGTTACTACAACGGATGTTTTAGCGTACTTGACCGCATTATTTATTAGATTCGAAAATAATATTTCTAGATACTTTGAATTACCGACTACCGATATATTTTCGTCAGCTGACTCTAGCTCTAGCCGTATACTCGGTAGAGTCTGGTTATCTACACAGTCGACTAACAAACTATGGGGATTAAGTGCCGCTTTAACTGAGCTTTCAAGGCGGTGCTCCAACCGGGAGAACTCCAGCATAGATTTAATCAGTGACTCCATGGTATCCAGATTATTATTGATACTGGAGATATCCTCATCAAGCAACCCTGACTGTTCGGCATCTGCCAATATATCAAACCGTAAACGCAACCTGTTTAAAGGCGTGCGTAAATCATGACTCACCGCCGAGCTAAGCATTTTGTTGTCTTCAACTAACGTTTGTATGCGCTGAGCCATGTGGTTAAAACCATGCTCTATGTCTTTTGTATAGGAAATTGCTCCAGGCTCTATACGGGATTGCAGGTCACCCACCCCAAAACGGTGAGTAGCGGCGCGCAGCGCACCAAGGCGTCGGAATAGTGGAACCAGGCACAGCCACACCACAGCAGCTATCACACTGTAATACAATATCGTCAGTACATTTCTTAGCTTTGCATTCTTCGCGTTGGATAAACTACTGGATTCTGCAGCACTAACTGGCCCAAACACCAAATTTAACCCATGCCGATCAAGATGGGTAACAATGCTGGTACCGCTCTCTGAAGTAATAAATTTAGGATATTCCAGAGAACTATATTTTACGGTATCCGGCTCGATAGTGATTGGAATACTATCCGGTGTAAGCAATACCGCCAACTGCCTGTCGTTTTCCCACTGATGATTCAATGAATCGGTGTTGCCAATGGCATTTATAGCCTGAGTATACTGCTGAACAACTTTCTGGTATAGATCGCTGTGAGAATCGGGCTCTTTGAATTTTTGATACGCACTACTGAGCAGCCATCCGAACCCTGGAACAGAGATCAAAATAACAACCAAGAGCGTAACGGTCAGTGACCGCATTACGATATATCCCGGTGCGTGTAAATATACCCCTTATTAGTCACCGTTTTTATTTCAACTGACGCCGATCTGTCTGTTAGTATTTTACGTAACCGTGAAATCAAATTATCTACATTTCGATTTGCGCCGTCGTATTCCATATTATAGATATTTTTGTAAAGCTCCTCACGAAGTACTACGCTACCCTCATTTTCAGCTAATAATAGCAGTGCATCATATTGCTTTGTAGTCACGTCTAACGGTTCAGCACTCACCAATACACAGCGAGTTCGTGTATTTATCACTAAATTTCCATGGCTGATCGGTAACTGCTCATTGTTGGCAGCAGATAAGATTCGATTGATTCTTGTAAGTAACCCTTTGCGCCTGACCGGCTTGGTGATGTACTCATTCGCACCAGCATTCAAGCCAGCATCTTCGCTCTCTTCATCATCCAGAGCACTAAGCATCAGCACCGGACAGCTGGTAAAATCTCTGGATTCTCTACATACGTCTATGCCTGACTTCTGTGGCATATTCACATCCAGAATGGCCAGATGAGGTTTAAATACATCCATCTTTTCCAGTGCAATTTCGCCGTCTGCCGCAACCGCTACAATGTATCCCTCGCCTTCCAGCAGTTTTTTTAGAAGATCAGCAGTTTCTGTATCGTCTTCGGCTACTAGTACTCGATACTTGTTCATAGGAATCTACTCAATTTCCGGATGATTAGAAGCGCAACGGCGTTGGTTCCCACCGGCGTTCAGTATGGTTATCGAGAATAAATTTAACCTGCTTACTACTCAGTGGCGTTTCCTTGTCTGTGGCGCTGACTAACATGAACGTATATAAGCCAGGAGAGGTGAGATCATATTCAATGGATCCACTAGTCCGATTACCCCAACAGTACAATTCCTCAACCCTCATATCACCCGGTCTACCGAATAGCTTCTGAACCAGGCTCTTTCTGTTGTTTTCCAATTTAATGCAATAATTGCCTATCGTTAAGACGGCCCAGCCAATTTTTACATCGCACACATCCCACTTTTTTAGTGTGCATTTGTCCGGCATAACCATTAACTCTGACGAATTTGCAAGTGATAACGAACTCGTGATTGCACAAGCGACAAACACAGCTATCGTTTTACGAACTATCCGAAACATCGTACTGCCAAATACAACTTACAAAACGAACCTTTAGCAAATATCATTATGACGCCTTCAACTACCGTAGGACGTATGAGAAACCGGCGCTAAGAATATGCGCTGACCGGTCTTTCACCAGGGGACTATCAACCATACTATCGGGCAACCACTGATGATCATACCGGGTTTTGAATATCCAGTTGTCTCTTAGCGCTGTGGAGAAACCAAAGCCAAACCCTGGAATGAGCGCGCGTCCTGCATTGTAAATCGGTGCTAAATCAGATTGCTGATCCGGTGTTACCCCCACATAAAAATTTGTATACTCTGAGGACCGATACTGCAGGTTAATGTACGCATCAGCGTCCCATAGTCCAAGCCGTCCAAATCGTGCCAGTGCAACTGACGCCTGATTCCCGTTCCCCTTAAGTACATCTGTTGAAAATTCGATATCTAATTGGTAATTACCTTTATAATGAGTCGACCTTAAGCCAAAAAGCTCAGTGCTGCCTCGTATACCGGTATTTTCATAACCGGTCACTTTATTAGGCGTGTAGCGCCCCTTTGACAACTGATAAACCAATGAAAGCAAATGATTTTTATTATTCAGTAAATGAGCGCCAAAAGCAGCATATTCGTCTTTTAGATCCATGTGGATAAATACAGTGTCAGTTTCAAAATGAAACTTTAACAGCAACTTCTCAATAGTACGGAGATTGCGCGGGTCAGCATCATTGTCAATGGTGTTTATTTGATTGCCGAATTCGTATCCTACCAAAGGTACACCGTTGTACTCTACCCCGTAATGAAGCTCGAAGTAGGACCTACCATCAGTTAGTTTTGCAACATCAGGGGCTTTACTCTCTGCACCAGATACGTTTGCACAACTTGCGGCCATGCAAATCAGGAGGAAATGGGCTTTAAACTTCATACAATAATAACCATACTGACCAAAACTACCATCTGTTATGCGCTGCCTTGCGAAATGTGTGCAGCCAACTCAGGACAACATACAGTTCTCGCTTCCCTCTGTTGTAATAACATGTAATCAGCGCAGAAACGCCGCACGGCTTCTGTAGCTAGGAAAGAAAAGTATAGGTCAGCCCGTATAATTTGCACATCGGCACATACATTCCGCACAACTTCTACACTTTGCGGCGACCATCAGACGCCGGCTACACTAGCCTTACACGTACATTTCTACTTATTTTGAAACACAATTTATCGGCTACGCCTTATTTGCGCCACCAATCAGATCATAAATCAACTTAGTAAAGTCCTTCGCCTTTGCCGGATCTGATAACAACTGCATCATCTGATTACGCTGCGCCTCACCGCTGCCAATCACCGCATTGTCCACGGCTTTCGGGAAGTCACCTAGCATCACTTGCTCGCGTGTATTGTTGCGATACTGCTCCATGGCTCGTTGGTCTTCGGTCACTTTATTAACTACAGTGTGTGCGAAGCTGACAACATCTTTATCGGTCAAATCATCCATCAGAAATATCTCATTCAGGCGCGCGACAATCTGCGATAGAAACTCTTCTTTCGGGTCTTTCGCCTTGGCAGACCCTGCACCATCCCCCGGCTCAAGTTCATAGTCTTCAGCGTCTTCTTGAAGCTTCAGGTTCTGCTGCTTAATTTTTGATAGCCGGTAATGGCTTAGCACCACGTTATCCAGATCAACCTCGTCTTCCTGCACTGTGGCTTCCCTTAACAGGGGGCGCAGCTTGCGGGCAAACAGGCTGAGCTTTTCAAGCTCTAAATCATCAAACGGTACTATCTGGGAAATGAATTCGTAAAAGCGCACAAAGGTGCCTAAATCTTTCTTGAAGATTTCTAATGCATCCTTTTCCTGCCGGCATTCTTTCAGTGTGGTGTCGGCATTGCCAATCAATACAGCGTCGCCGGTCTTTCTGGTGCGCTCCATCATCTCAAGGGCTACCTTATAGGCATCTATCGCTGACTCGTAGCGTTTGGTCCAACGATCTACCGCAGGCTTACAGATGCTTGACAACGCTTTGTCGCTTTTGCCTTTCTGGTAAAACGCTATGCAGAACTGCTCTACCTCGGGCCACTGGAAAATTCCCGCAGCTCGTAGCTTCTCTGCAAGGTCGTCGACCATTTGCGGGTCAGATACATTAGTGAGCTCAGC
>JALZUP010000188.1 GCA_023301505.1 Robiginitomaculum sp. | reverse complement strand
TACACAAATAGAAAAATTTAATACTTGTAATATTCTTATAGCAGAACACCAAGGGCTTATGGAAAATGAGCTTGACCCGAAACTTGCTTGTGCTGATAAAAATTTAAAAGCAAGAGATTGAGAAGAACTAGAAGCTTGTGAAACAAGTTATAGATGATTCATAAAAGCAAAATAGAAGCTCCTCAGCAAGAGCAAAAAACTGTTGAAACAGAATCAGAAGAATCAAATAGAGTATTAGAAGAAATGGAATCGGAACCTGTAGCACATTGTAAATGGCAGTATGAGAAATACTGAAAGGTAATAGATGAAAGTACCTGTAGCAATCCACCAAAAGAAGTTTCTAAATACAATACTTCTTTTGTAGTTACTGCATATTATTCTCCCAAGCCATGACAAAGCAAATATTCTACTGGTTCTTACCCTTGAGATATAAAATTAAATTGAGAATGAACTCATGGGGCAAATTGAGTAGCAGTTTTTGATTGAATGATAGCAGCTCCTAGTAAATACGCATTTGGTACTAAAATTGAGCTAGAATGACTTTGAACTTTTGAGGTACAAGATAGAGGGGGGGCAATAGTTCCAGCTGGTCAGAGATGATACAGCTATGATAGGATTGATATTTGGATGGGTGAGTGAGATGAAGGATTACAAAAAGCATTGAATTTTTGAAAACAAACAATAAGAGGTAATTTAATAAATAATTAAAAAAAATGTACAGAATAATAAAAATAAGAGAGCAGATACAAAATCACGACACTAATAATTTTTATAGAGAAAAATTATTTAAGATAAGAAATGATGAAGTCAAAGAAATAGAATGGGAAGAATTTAATGAGCTAAAGATTTTATGAGTAGAGGAATTAATGCTACACCAGCTGGAATACCTAGCCATAGCATTTAATAAAATGGAAATTCACAGGGATGAGATTAAGCGAGAACTATTGAAATAGAGAAATTTAATACTTAATAAAAAATATGAACCAAATAAAACAAAACCTAATATGATTCTACAATACTTACTCTATACACTTAAAATATTTACTTATAATTATATTTCTAGTAACTTACTTATGAAATCAATCTGAAAATAGATTAATTAAAGTATGAAAGCAATGCATGGAAAGAACAGAACTTGTAAAAGAGTTTAAAGAAACAAAGGGGAGTGATGAGTATGTGAGGGAGTACTTAGAAAATAGATTTTATAATAACTAAAAAAATGGAAAGACTAATATACAAAACAGGAAAAACAGAAATAACTATAGATGTAACAGATTTATCTTGTAATGAATTTTTAAATCATACTACAACTATAATGAGAATGTTATGACATAGTGTTGATAATATAGCAGGAGCAATGGATGATTGGGATGATAGTAAATTTATTTTATAAGAAGTAGTTATGAAAAATATTAATCTCTATACAGTAGAGGAGTTGCAAAATTTATTAGATATATTAAATAAGATAAAATGAACAATAAAGACAAGTGGTTTATAATAGAAGTATGGATTTTTTGGAAAAAATATAAAATAATGCCTACGCTAGAATATTTAAAAGAACAACCTTGAAGTCATTATGTAAGTAAAGATTCTGTAAGAAGAAAAATAGATAAGTATCAATGAGAATTATTCTGAAAAATATGAAATAGGTACTATCCTACTGATAATTTCTTTAAGATTGCAAAAGGAATTGAGAAAGATATAAAAGAAAATTTTATGCAAGTTCCAATATATCCAGTAGAGTGCAAATCAATATTTGAATGAAGATTGTAATTCAGAGACAAACCTCATCCTATGGTATTTAATAGGAGTAATAAAAGAAAATATGAAAACAATATCAATTATAACAATAATAATGATTATGGGAGCACTGTTGATATGAGACAGGGGCATCCTTAATAAAACTACAGCTAATGGAAATTTAAAAGATTGGAAAGATGAATATGGATTTACTGTTGAAAAAACGAACTACAAATCTATAGAAAGAATGGAAAATTCGGAAGTTATATGTTACAAGAGGAGATGGTTTGATGAGAACTCACTTACTTGCTTTAAAAAATAAACTATGAAAAGAATACTATTCCAGCGACTATTAATAGGAAATAAAAAAACTAGTGTTATAAGATGGAAAATAGAAATGTACTTATTTAATTTAATATATAACAGGAAATAATGGAACAAGAAAGATACCAAAATATGCTAATGGTAATAGAAGACTGAAAAACAGTTTATGTAAACAGAGATAAAAAATATGAACATTTACTTGGTAATATTAAGCTATGATCTGAAACAAACAACAAATAATCGATTCTCTTACGTTTTCTAATCACGAGTGACTCTATACACTCAAGGAAGTGAAAGCAACTCGTACGAATCAACAGAATGCTTTATATCACGCATACCTAGCTGATATATCTAGCTGATTTGCAGAACAAGGAATAATAATAAGTGCTAACGATTTACACGAAGGATTTAAGCAGAAGTTCATACAAACTGAGACAAAAATCAATAAGATAACTTGTGAACCAGTAGCGATAACAAAAAGCACCACAAAAATGAATAAAAAAGAATTTAGTAAGTATATAGAAGATATATGATTTTACTTAAATCAGACTTATGAGTTAAACGTGTCACTTAGAACAGATATTACATATAACCAATAACATTATGGAATTTACTAACCATTCCCTTAAACAATTACAGCAGCGTAATTTATGATATAGTCAAAAACAATTATTACAAGATATGAAGCTTTTTAAAAAGTCCATAAAAACTTGCTGACTAAACAGATTTCAAATAAGTTGAAAATTATATAACTATATCATAAATGAAACTCACGTAATAACTATATTGTATAAGCCTTGTACATTGTCAGAATCATTAAAGAAAAAATACAGACAGAATAGACGCATATATTGATGAGTCCCTATACAGCCAACAAAAGAAAAAAGAAAACAGATTTTAAAAAAAATTAATTTATAAACCAAAATAACTATGGAAAATTTTAAAAAAACACAAAAAAATAATATTCTATATTTTTTCATGAAGAATAAATGAAAATGGATTACTTTACCACAATTAAAACGTATAAAATGTAATGAGCAAGCAATAAGTTGTCATACTTGAAGGATATCTGAACTTAGGAACGAATGACATATCATAGAAAACCAACGTAAAAATAAAAAAGGAAAAATGAATAAACACTCTAAATATAAATATATCTGATTTAAAGAACCTGATTTTAAAAAGAGAAAACTATCTAGTAAAAAGAAATTTAATATTGTGGAGGTTAAATTTCCACCAATTGAGCAAGTAGAAACTATGAAAGATTTAGTAAAACCTAAAGAGAATAAATTTATTTCATTTATTAGAGGAATATTTAAGTAATGGAAAAAGTAACGGATCAATACAAGTACGAGCATAAAAGAGAAGAATTAATGAATGAAAGAGCAGCTATCAATAGAAAATTGAGATATGTAAACAAGAAGATATGAGAGAAACTAAACATAAACATTATTGTAATATCTAATATATATGAAATATTCAGAGTAGACCAATCAGAAGTATTAGGAAACAGAAGATATAAAGAGCATAGCGAAGTTAGATACTGATATTGTTATATATTAAAGAGTTTGTGACACACTTACCAAAAAATAGGAGATAATATATGAATAAATCACGCAGCAGTAATGTATCGAGTAAAAATATGTCAAAAAATAATGGAGAATGATAATATTTTCAAATCTAACCTAGAAAAATGTATTAAAAACATAAAAAAAGAATTGATATGATAAAAATATATAAACTTGAAAAATGTATAGCACAATACCCTAATAAACATATGAAAAACAATTTAGATATGGTATATATAAGGTATAAGTACTGAATACAGAACTGGAAACGTAAAGACTGAGTAAAAATTTTACCATTCTAATAAA
>JALZUP010000187.1 GCA_023301505.1 Robiginitomaculum sp. | reverse complement strand
CGGCTTACATGCCCTTGTTATACGCATTATCATTCTGTCAGCTCTGCAGCCTCAAATTTTGCACTAATAACTTGTGCATTGTGTACTTCCCAGAAACAAATACTGGATGCCTCAGCACTAAATCCGATTTGGTATCGTTGAACGCCCTCGAACCACGTATCATTTCGACCCATATTTAGCCACTCTATCATTCTAGATATGGCCGATCTTTCAAAGGCATACTCAATCAAATTCTTATCCTTAGAATTCACTGAAAATATGGAAAGCCCCCAATTATCCGACACCCACTTCAAAGTAAGTACTTTACGATAGCCGTGAGTCGATGGGTAGGAATTAACTCCGTGCAATTTTGTATAAGTGCCATCCACACAAGTAGAAAGACTGCAATACTCCCCATGATAAAAAAACAGATCTATAGGTCTTTTAGACTCAGATAGAAAGCCACTAATTTTCTCGGCACCAAACGGATAACTCCACCCCCTTGGGACTCTATCCTTGCTTATTGTTGGCAACACACTATCCCACTCCTACGTATAACGCCTCCATTAGTCGCAATTTATGTGGTGTTTTTGTTGTGGTACAGTTAAGCGACAGCGACACCACAACAAAAACACTGCGTAAATTGTCGGCCTACATGGTTTTGTTAGATTGGCGATGTATCATTGCAGCCGATAATTCAAAGATACCAGAAATAGTACCAGTAGATAAAGTACGGCAACCCTGTATTAGCAGCAGCCATGGCACAGGCCCAAAGCTCAGAAACATAGCTATAACCACCCCACTGAGCTCTCCTGGCGGCTGAGCCCTTAACAACACGAAACTCTGTAGCACCTTGAGTAGCAATAACCACACTACCAATCTCTCCCACCCCCCAGTATCCGTACGCTTTTACTCGTGCGTGCTCTATAGCAAGAAACTGAATCCAGAGCGCAAATAATGCAATTACTATAAGGTGCCGTTTATTTTCCCTCATGTACTTACCTGAAACTTCTACAGTATGAATGCCTTAATACTTATATGAACGCAAGGAACTTATTTTACAATCTAACGCTACCTTCAGCCGCAGTGTATGCGGTAGCGATTTTGCGGTAAAGTGGAGCGACAGCGACACCGCAAAATCGACACCGGGTACACTGTCGGCTGGAAGGTTTTGTTAGCTTGGTTCCACGATGTTTTCATGCACATTGTCTTTTAAGTTGAAATTCGCTGAACTGAATACAACACTTTTAGAAACCAATTCCGGTGAACGTACAATAGATGCCAATAAAACCCTAAGATCATCTGTTAGTGACAACAACAATTCCCACTGTACAAAATTCAATGGCTTGTTAATATCCAAAGCCAATGATTGACCCTTGTATTCAATTATTTTGTTTTGTCCAGACTTATGGTTGTACACCATATTATTATGAATTGCGTTTCTAATCTCCCTCCAAACATCAAGTGAATTTTTAAATTCATTTTTTCCCTCAATGTTGACCCGCGCAATAAGGGAAGAATATATACTCTCAAATGCTGCGGTACCACCAGAACATGCATCTTGATCAATGGCCCGAATGAATTGCCGAAGAGCAGACTCATTTACACTGAACAACGACTGGATATAAGACACCTTAATATAGTTAGTAAACTCTAGAGATCTGTAAGATCCTTTGTCTGCTTCAAAGACTGGGTGGTCTTCCCACCATTTAGGTGAATTTAGATATTTAAATCCGAAGAATAGACCTATCTTAGTTGAGGAAATCACATTGAATATTTTTGAAAAAATAATTTTCCTTTCATCCGTTTTATCATCCCAATCTGGGTAATCCTTTTGCAGTAATATGAACTCATTTTTGAATGATTCTTGCAATTTATCTAATACTGCAAGGATATCTGGATGTTGCATGGAAATTCCTCTTAAAAGCTAACGCCGCCAACAGGCGCTTGCAATAAAAGAAGCCGAGGGACGAGGCGCCTTTTGTTGCATGTCGCTCTGGTTGGCTTTGTTAGCAATTTACACCTCTTCGTTTAGGAGAGTATTAAACGTAGCCATCAGATCGTTTGGTAATAGAAAAGGGTAGTCTCCAAGGATTGATGTTACGACATGCTGCATCAGTCCACCTGCGTGCTTATTTTTGCTTATCAAAAACCCGAACTCTGAAAGAACGCGTTCCTCCAGTGCGTGATCATCCATATGAATATAATCTGTTTCAACATTCAATTTCATACCAGATACATATTCAATTTCTTGGGTATTTCGTGGCATTTTTTTCAAAATAATACTCTGAACATTATCAATAACACGCTGCCATTTTGGCAGGCTCCATTCTCCCAAATGCGTATACCGATCACTCTGTTCAATTATTTTCCGCCCGACACAAAATTGACTATTTTCTTTAACCAAAGTCGCGGCTAGTAAAACAGGATCGAATAACAAAGACTCTATTCCGTCTCTTGTTTTCGGGGACAGCACGTGAATTCGACTTGTAGGCTCCCGTTCTCCGTCCCAGTCAACAAGCCCAAACACACTGGAGTTACCATTCTCAACTAACGTGTCAACTAAACGCTGCACCTGAGCACATCCAGAGTCTTGCTCGATTCCCTTGGAATTTTTCTTTCCAACCTCTATGAATGTGAGAGAGCGTTCAGAGCTCAATAGATGCTTGTATTCTTGATAAATCTTCTCGTAGATCTGAGCATCTGTTCTACTTTCTACAAATACCTGTCTCCTACCATCAAAGGAAACCGAAAGAGTTGGCACCCCAGATGTTAAAATTGCCAGAGCACGAGACCGGCTAATTTTCGCAACTGCCGGTCCTGTTGGGTTCATCTCGTATAAGGTATCCTCTGGAGCAAGCGCGACTGTAGTAGGACTATGTGTGGTTAATATTACCGAAACGCCTTTACCATCGACCAATACTTCTTGAACTGTTTTTAATAGTGACACAACCATTGAGGGGTGTAGTGGAGCGTCAACCTCGTCCAGTAATAATAATTTTGGGAAGTTACTTTCCTGACGATCATCACTAGCATTATACAAACACAGCGCAAATGACATTAGAACCTTCTCGCCAGATGACAAATCCTGGAATCTCATTTCCACAGTCTTTGAAATTTTGCTTAGCATGGGCTCGTATGAAGATACTTCGTGAAGTGGTGGGGGCTCAACACGGAAATCAAGGTTGCAGACATCTAAGATACGATTAACAAAGTCCCACGGGGGCTCTCCGTTTTTTTCTAGGAACTGTTTTCCATCAAGGTACTTTAGATCTGGATCATTTTTGGGTGGGTACTTTTGTAGTCGATCATTTAAATGAATTAAGTCTCTATACATTGAAAACAATCTGCCGAAAGCCTGTTGAAACGCATCTACCTGCCCCCAAAGTAGCTTTTCGTTGCTGAAAAATTTGGATTCGGATGTTTCCAAAAATATATTCGGCGATTCGCGAAAAACTTTCGGAGCTGCTTTCTTCCATTGCTCGTCACCAATATGCTGCTTCGTTTGTGAATATATATTTCTTGCGTTTGTATTTAATATATTCTGTAAATTGGCATGCACAACAGGCGCCTGTTGTGGCTCTGACAACAGACCAGTCAGCTTGGCTATATCGAGAGTCCTAAGCTTGTTGAGACTAGAGCAACAATCTGCTGGTATTCCCCATGTGATTGCTTGCTGTTGAATCTGCTTGAGACTGGCTTCTTGTTGAAGTCTAATTTGTTGAAACCAATTAGAGCGCTGCGTTTGATGTTGAGCTGGATGAAATACCCCCGTATCCGTTGGTATTATTGTGTTCCAATCAAAGAGCAGCACATCAGTTTGTATATTTGAAGCCAGACTCGACTTTACGCTGCCATTTTTTATTGCCTCTAATAAATGCGTTTTACCAGAGCCATTTTTTCCAGTTAACACAACGAGGCTTGGTAATGTTGCATCACTAAGATTTGTTATCGATTTATGTACAGTGTTGAAAGCGATGTTATTGGTCATAGGCATATACTTCTCAGATTACTTTTATTGCTAACGCTGCAATAACCTGGGTTTTTGGCGATGAACATATGTGTGACAGAATGGGAGGCACGAGCATTCACACATATGGGCATTGACGAAAACCTCGGGTTCATTGCCTTGTTAGAATTTTCACTGTTTGTACTAGCCACTACCCTTTCAGCACACTTTATTCCACACGCCTTCAGACTACTATAATACTTACTTCTTGACAATTTTCACGACTGCGGTTTCACAACAACTCGACACCGCATCTTCTACCGCCACTTCAACGAAGGCTACCAATACTTACTGGCTAGATTGATTGTTGGCTGGAACTTGCCTAACAGAAGCCTACTCCGCAACGCCTAATCCTGTGCAACACTTTCCGACCACGGATTACGGTGTAGAACCTTAGTAACTTATTGAATACTGGTGCAACAAGAAGCATAAAACACTTGAACCGATGATGCTTCTTACTGCACTACCGTTGAACGCTATATTGCTACGAAACACTCACCGATTGAGATTCGCTATGCAGAACCTCAATGCTTGTAGAACACCGGTACGACAAGAATAATGAAGCTACATAACTAATTATGCTTCTTACCACTCGACGCTCCTTGCTTC
>JALZUP010000186.1 GCA_023301505.1 Robiginitomaculum sp. | reverse complement strand
AAATCAAATTTTGGTTTTGGATTCATAGTATAATCTAAAACCTTATCAAAAAGATTTTCAAGGAATCCATATTGGAATTGTTCTTCCTTTGATGCAATAATACTTTTTATAATTTCTGGATTATGAAAGAAATCAACAAAACGTTGGTAGGCTTCTTTTACTTGCTTTTGGTTTTGTGCTTTGAGGTATTTATTAAGTACTGACTTTTGAAAGAGAGACATGTATTAGTAGTTTTTTAGTTTTGTTTCGAGTCATTTTATAAAATGCTAATATATGTTATTTAAGTGATATTCTTATCAATTCGATTCCTCAAAAGATACTCTAACCTTCCATCAGGAACAAATCCTGTAATCAATTCCCCTGTATCATAATTCCCCCAATTATTAGCCAACGCATCATATTCAACCGTTTCATAGTACTTTAAAGTTTGTTCTTTCTTCAAAGGCTTTTGTGCTGCTTTATCCAATTTAAAACCAAATATAAAAGCCTTGTAAACATTACATTTACAAGGCTTTTATGAGTTTACTTTCCTAGTTACTTTCCAATACAGAAATTAGAAAAGATATTCCCCAACAAATCATCCGTGCTAATCTCACCAGTAATACTTCCAAGATGATAAATCCCCTGTCGAATATCCATCGCAATAAAATCAGAAGTCACCCCATCATCCATACCACGCAGAACATCACCCAAACTATCATGCGCTTTTTGCAGTGCATCAAAATGTCGAGTATTAGAAACAATCGTACTTTCCGAATTCAATTGATTTGTAATTACGGTGTTATATAATTTCTCTTTTAAGAAATCAATATTCATTTTTGCGATAGCAGAAATAGGAATAAACCTATCGGCGGTCAAAATATCATTCGTATAATGTTCCGCTTTAGCGTAAGGACTCAAATCCATTTTGTTGGCAATGGCGAGGAAGTGGATATTATTTTTCACAAGTTTTTCCAAATCAGCTTTCACCTCTTCAGGTTTCATTTTAACGACATCAAAGACATAAATCAGCAAAGCTGATTCTTCTATTTTTTCAAAAGTCTTTTCGACACCGACTGCTTCGATTTGATCTTGAGCTTCTCTGATTCCTGCGGTGTCGATGAGGCGAAATTCTACACCTTTGATATTTAATATTTCTTCGATGGTATCACGAGTCGTACCTGCGATGTCAGAAACGATGGCGCGTTCTTCATTTAATAATGCATTGAGTAGGGTAGACTTGCCTGCATTGGGGCGACCTGCGATTACTGTATTGATTCCATTTTTTATAACATTACCCAAACGGAAAGATTCAATTAATGAATAAATCAACGATTGAATTTTTTGAACCAATTTTTTCAACTCATCTCGATTGGCAAATTCAACATCTTCTTCTGCGAAGTCGAGTTCCAATTCTATCAAGCTCGCAAAATCCAAAAGCTCTTGTCGTAAGTTTTTTATTTCATCTGAAAAACCTCCTCTCATCTGTTGCATCGCAATCGCATGAGAACTCTCCGAACTTGATGCAATCAAATCTGCAACCGCTTCCGCTTGAGACAAATCCATTTGACCATTTAAAAAAGCACGTAAAGTAAATTCTCCAGGTTCTGCCATTCGAGCTCCATTTTTTATAAAAACTTCAATTAGTTTTTGAATAATATAATTGGAACCATGACAACTGATTTCAGCGACATTTTCTTTTGTATAAGATTTTGGAGTTTTAAAGATCGAAACTAAGACTTCATCTATAATCGTCTTATCATCTTCTCTGATAGTGCCGAGGTGAATCGTGTGGGTATCTTGTTGAGTTAAATTTTTACCATAAAAAAGGGAATCAACGATTCCGATAGCATCAGGCCCCGAAAGTCGAATCACGCCAATAGCACCTATACCTGGAGGTGTAGCTAAAGCAACAATTGTATCTGTTAAATTTTGTCTACTCATCTTATGTGTAAAGTTAATTGGAATTTATGTACTAGTACTTATCATTCCTTAAAATAAAAAAAGTGTATCCCTCTTTGAGGAATACACTTTTTTATCTTTTATAAAAGAAAAACGCTTAGCTCAAACCATTGACAAATCTTGTCAACTTTGATTTAAGGTTAGCAGCTTTATTTTTATGCCATGTATTTTTCTTAGCTAATCTATCAATCATCCCTAGCACTTTTGGCAATGTTTTTTGAGCTTCTGCCTTATCCTCCATTTCTCTCAAATTCTTGATAGTTGTTCTAGCTGTCTTTTTGTAGTAACGATTCGCAATACGCTTTTTAGCATCTTGACGAACTCTTTTCTTTGCTGATTGATGATTTGCCATTATTGAATATTTTTAAGTAAATTCTTTTTTGAAAATCTTTGACCGAATGTTTTGTGTTAAGTCTTTTTAAAAAGAGAATCAACACTTCTTTTGGTCGTTTTTATTTTTCCTTTTTATAAGACACTTTATTTGGTAAAAGAAAGTCTTTTTTAAAAAGGAGTGCAAATTTATAGCTTTTATCTAATAAATAAAACTTTTAAACCCATTATTTATTTAAAAATAAATAAGAATTTTTAATGAAATCCTTAATGAAATCAATACATATTTAAAATTTTTCTACGATATTTGCTAAAATTTATAACTACCTAAGTATTTGGGTAGAATTATATGTAAGTCTTTTTTTTAAGATTAAATGAAAAACAGAAACTTAAAATTTACGGTTCGTAAAAACACCTATATAAAAATAAATATCAAATCATCATGAGCGATTATTCCTACGTATTCAATGCACATCCGACTTTTATCGAAACAATGTATCAAAAGTATCAAGCCGACCCTTCATCAGTTGAAGATGGTTGGAGGTCTTTCTTCCAAGGTTTTGAATTTGGTAACAAAGATAATGGAGATAGTAATGGTGCTTCTTCTAATGGAAATGGTAAAGCATTTAATCCAAAAGAATTTAGTGTACATTCTATTATTGATGGATTTCGACATAGAGGTCATTTAAAATCAACAACTAATCCTATTCGATCTCGAAGAGATCGAAAACCTCACTTGGACTTAGCTGATTATAAATTATCAGAGAGTGATTTGCAAACTACTTTTCATGCAGGGGAGGAGATAGGTTTGAAAAATGCAACGCTGCATCAAATCATCGAAAAGTTAAAAACTATCTATTGTGGAAATATGGGATTTGAATATTCTCATATCGAAGATAGAGAGAAGAGAATGTGGTTAAGAGATAAAATTGAAAATCGATCTTCGGAAAGTTATGGATTGACAATTGACAAAAAGAAAAGAATACTTCAAAAGTTAAGTGACGCAGTTGGATTCGAGAAATTTTTACATACCAAATATGTAGGTCAAAAAAGATTCTCATTAGAAGGTGGTGAAGCAACTATTGCAGCAATGGACGCTATTATTAATGCGGCGGCTAATGCGACTAAGCTATTTGGAAAAGGAACAAAAGACCATCCAATTTTTGATGTAGAAGAAGTTGTAATTGGAATGGCTCACCGTGGAAGATTGAATGTGTTAGCTAATATTATGGGAAAAACTTACGAGCATATTTTTAATGAATTTGAAGGAACATCAGAACCTGATTTGAGCTTTGGAGATGGTGATGTAAAATATCACTTAGGATATTCTTCGCAAGTAAAAACTCTTGATGGTAAAAAAGTGCATTTGAAATTAGCTCCTAATCCTTCTCACTTAGAATCTGTAAATACAGTTGTGGAAGGATTTGCTAGAGCGAAAGCAGATATATTATATAAGAGTGAGTTTGATAAAATCTTACCTATTTTGATTCATGGTGATGCTGCTGTAGCAGGTCAAGGTATCGTTTACGAAACGGTACAGATGAGTCAATTGGAAGGATATTATACAGGTGGAACAATTCATTTTGTAATTAATAATCAGATTGGTTTTACGACTGATTATGATGATGCTCGTTCATCTGCATATTGTACAGGTGTGGCGAGTTTGGTACAAGCTCCTGTTATTCATGTGAATGGAGATGATCCTGAGGCGGTTGTTTTTGCAGTAGAGTTGGCTACGGAATACCGTCAACGATTTAACAATGATGTATTCATTGATATGGTTTGTTACCGTAAGCATGGACACAATGAAGGTGATGATCCTCAATTCACTCAACCTGAAATGTATTCATTTATCAAAACTCATAAAGACCCTAGAGTTTTATATTCTCAATCATTAATAGAGAGGGGTGAGGTAGAAGGAGCGTTTGCAGAGAAAGTAGAAAAAACTTTTTGGGCAGACTTACAAGCTCGTTTGGATTCTGTAAAACAAAAACCACTTCCTTACGATTATCAAAAACCTGAATTGGCTTGGCAAAAATTAAAGGCAACTACTGACCTTAAAAAATTCCAAGAGTCTCCTAAAACAGGAATTCCAAAAGCAAAGGTTAACAAACTGATTAAGCACTTAATGACCATCCCGAAGGGATGTTCTCCTATTGGGAAAATAAATCGTTTGCTCAAAGGAAAACAAAAATTGCTAGATGTAAAGAAGTTGGATTGGGCAATGGGTGAGTTAATGGCTTACGGATCTATATTGTTAGAAAACAAAGATGTAAGAATGAGTGGGCAAGATGTGAAGCGTGGAACGTTCTCTCATCGACATGCGATATTTAATGATGTAAAAACATTTAAAGAACATAATCGATTGGATGGTATTGCTGCGAAGCAAGGTAAGTTTAGAATTTATAATTCTTTCCTTTCTGAGTTTGGAGTACTTGGATTTGAATATGGATATTCTTTAGCGACACCTGATTCGTTAGTGATTTGGGAAGCGCAATTTGGAGATTTTTATAATGGTGCTCAAACGATTGTTGATCAATATATTTCTGCTGCTGAAAGTAAGTGGCAACGAATGAGTGGTTTGGTAATGTTGTTACCTCACGGTTACGAAGGTCAAGGACCTGAACACTCAAGTGCTCGATTAGAGCGATTTCTTCAAATGTGTGCAGAGGCAAATATTACAGTTACCAATTTGACGACTCCTGCAAATATTTTCCATGTGATGCGCCGACAGTTAGCTCGACCTTTCCGTAAGCCTTTGGTTAATATGTCGCCGAAGTCATTGTTGAGACATCCTTTAGCAGTTTCTGATTTTTCAGATTTTGAAACTGGAACTGGATTCCAAGAGGTAATTAATGATCCTCAAGTAACTTCTCGAAATGCTAAAAAAGTAAAACGAATTTTACTTTGTACTGGGAAAATTGCTTACGATTTGATAAAAGAAAAAATGGATAATAAAAGAGATGATATAGCTGTAGTAAGAGTTGAACAATTATATCCTCTACCAACGAAACAATTGACTGCAATATTTAAACAATATAAAAACGCAGATATTAAATGGGTTCAAGAGGAACCTGAAAATATGGGAGCATGGAGATATATGTTAGCGAACTACAGAGATAAAGATATGAATGTAATTGCTCGAAAAGCAAGTGCATCTCCTGCAACTGGATTTAAAAAGGTACATGAAAAACAACAGAAGGATATTGTGAAGCGAGCGTTTGATTTGAAGAAGTAGAGTTTTCCATTTTGTTTTTAAAATAGAAAAAGCCCTGATTCACTTAAGTGAATC
>JALZUP010000185.1 GCA_023301505.1 Robiginitomaculum sp. | reverse complement strand
AAACAGGGCAGCGAAGATATTCGCGTTATACCTGCACGTTTCGAAACTATTACTGAGCGAGTTCTTGTTCAGGATGAGAGTTTTGAACTTGTTCCTGTTGGCGCTGGCGCAGGCACACGCCTTGTTCCAGGTTCAGGGCGCATTGCGGTAACGATTGGCGGAACGACTTATAATATCGATTCTGCACGTAATGTTACAAACGCCTCTGGCGCGCGCATCGGCACAGTCGATGGAAGCGGTAACATTGTTTCAACAAGCGGCTCAATCTTGCAGGCGAGTGCGGTTAACCCCCTCACACTCATTGGTACAGCGCGCGGCGCGTCAACACGATTGACCGTTGGCGGTACAACTTACAGCGTAAGCGCTGATGGTGTTGTAACTGGATCAAATGGCAGCCGCGTTGGCTCGCTAGGTGCAAACGGCAATATTGTTGGAACAAATGGCTCTACCGTCATTTCTCGCAATGCTGTTAACTCTTACTCTGGCGGCACATCAGGTGCTGTCGGCTCAGCGAGCTCATCATTCCGCACAGTGACAGAAACTGTTGTTGTTCAAGAAGCCTCTACAGAGCTTGTATCTGTTCCAGCTACATATGGCACAGTGACTGAAACAGTCGTTGTTCAGCCTGAATCAGTTGAATATGTAACTGTTCCAGCACAATATGGTAGCGAGCAAGTTACAGTTGTTGTTCAGGAAGCCTCTACAGAGCTTGTCTCTATTCCAGCTCAATATGAAACAGTGACAGAAACTGTTGTGGCTCAAGAAGCATCAACACAGCTTGTGACTGTTCCGCCAGTATTTGAAACAGTGGCTGAAACTGTTATTGTTACGCCTGAAACTGTTGATTATGTAGCTATTCCAGCGACTTATGAGACGGTTCAAGAAACTGTTGTTGTTCAAGAAGCATCAACGCAGCTTGTCACGACCCCGCCTGTTTTTGAGACCGTTACGGAGACTGTTGTCTCTCAAGAAGCGTCTACAGAGCTTGTGACGATCCCAGCCACATATGAAACAGTGGCTCAAACTGTTGTTGTTCAAGAAGCGTCAACACAGCTGGTCACCGTGCCGCCTGTGTTTGAAACTATATCTGAAACCGTTGTCGTCACACCCCAATCTGTCGACTATGTTTCAATTCCAGCGACATATGAAACTTATCAAGAAACAATTGTTGTCCAAGAAGCGTCAACAGAGCTTGTAACTCTTCCTCCAGTCTATGAAACAGTGTCAGAAACTGTTGTTGTTCAAGAAGCATCAACAGAGCTTGTGACTGTTCCAGCTGAATATGCAACACAGACACAAACTGTTGTTGTTCAAGAGGCCTCAACAGACCTTGTGACTATTCCAGCAACATATGAAACAGTGACAGATGTTGTCGTTGTTCAGGCTGCTGGCACTGAATATGTGTCTGTTCCTGCTCAATATGAAACATATACGCAGACTGTTGTTGTTCAGGACGCCGCGACTGAGCTTGTGACGATCCCAGCAACATTTGAAACTGTTACAGACACAGTTGTGGTTACGCCGCAAACTGTTAATTATGTAACTGTTCCAGCGACATATGAAACTTACACTGAAACAGTTGTTGTCCAAGACGCGTCAACACAGCTTATTTCTGTTCCAGCGACATATGAAACTGTGACTGAAACTGTTGTGGTTACGCCGCAAACTGTTGATTATGTGGCTATTCCAGCAACATATGAGACTGTTTCTGAGCCAATTGTGGTTCAAGAAGCGTCAACAGAGCTTGTGACGATCCCAGCAACATTTGAAACAGTATCTGAGACAATCGTTGTAACACCTGCGACGACAGAATATGTCACTGTTCCAGCCTCTTATGAGACTGTTCAAGAGACAGTTGTTGTTCAGGACGCCTCTTCAGAGCTTGTGACTATTCCAGCTAAGTTCCGCACAGTGACGGATACAGTTGTTGTGACGCCGCAAAGCGTTGATTATGTAACTGTTCCAGCGACATATGAAACTGTGACTGAAACGGTTGTTGTTCAAGAAGCCTCTTCGGAGCTTGTAACGATCCCAGCGACGTTCGAAACTGTAACTGAAACAGTTGTTGTTACGCCTCAGACTGTAAATTACATTTCTGTTCCGGCGACATATGAGACTGTGTCTGAGCCAGTGATTGTTCAAGAAGCCTCAACACAGCTTGTGACTGTTCCGCCTGTATTTGAAACAGTGACAGATACAGTTGTGGTTACGCCGCAAACTGTTGAATATGTTTCTGTTCCAGCTGTTTATGAGACTGTGTCTGAGCCAGTTGTGGTTCAAGAAGCCTCTACAGAGCTTGTAACTGTTCCAGCCACATTCCGTACTGTAACGGAAACGGTTGTTGTGACGCCGCAAAGCGTTGAATATGTAACTGTTCCTGCGGCATATGAGACATATACAGAGACTGTTGTTGTCCAAGAAGCCTCTACAGAGCTTGTGACTATTCCAGCTAAGTTCCGCACAGTGACAGATACTGTTGTTGTGACGCCGCAAACTGTTGATTATGTGACTGTTCCAGCCACATATGAAACTGTTTCTGAGCCAGTGATTGTTCAAGAAGCCTCTACAGAGCTTGTGACAATTCCAGCAACGTTCGAGACTGTAACTGAAACAGTTGTTGTGACACCTCAGACTGTAAATTATGTCTCTGTTCCAGCGACATATGAAACTGTTTCTGAGCCAGTGATTGTTCAAGAAGCGTCAACAGAGCTTATCACTATTCCAGCTAAGTTCCGCACTGTGACAGACACAGTTGTTGTGACGCCAGCGAGCGCTGAATATGTAACTGTTCCTGCGGAATATGAGACATATACAGAGACTGTTGTTGTCCAAGAAGCCTCTTCGGAGCTTGTGACTATTCCAGCAGCTTTTGAAACTGTAACAGAGACAGTTGTGGTAACGCCGCAAACTGTTGATTATGTCGCTATTCCGGCCACATATGAGACTGTGTCAGAGCCAGTTGTTGTTCAAGAAGCGTCAACAGAGCTTGTGACTATCCCAGCGACTTATGAAACAGTGACAGAGACAGTTGTGGTAACGCCGCAAACTGTAAATTATGTAACTGTTCCAGCGACATATGAAACTGTGTCAGAGCCAGTTGTTGTTCAAGAAGCGTCAACAGAGTTGGTCACTATTCCAGCTAAGTTCCGCACAGTGACAGAAACAGTTGTCGTACAAGACGCGACAACAGAGCTTGTGACTATTCCGGCAACATTTGAAACTGTGACAGAGACTGTTGTCTCTCAAGAAGCGTCAACAGAACTTGTGACTGTTCCAGCGACTTATCGCACAGTGACAGAAACAGTTGTCGTTACGCCGCAAAGCGTTGATTATGTAACTGTTCCAGCGACATATGAGACTTACACTGAAACAGTTGTTGTTCAGGAAGCCTCTACAGAGCTTGTGACTATTCCAGCCACATTTGAAACAGTGAGTGAGACTGTTGTTGCTCAGGAAGCCTCTACAGAGCTTGTGACTATTCCAGCCACATTTGAAACAGTGACTGAGACTGTTGTTGCTAAAGAAGCGTCAACAGAGCTTGTAACTGTTCCAGCAACATATCGCACAGTGACAGATACAGTTGTGGTTACGCCGCAAACTGTTGAATATGTGACTGTTCCTGCGGCATATGAGACATATACAGAGACTGTTGTTGTCCAAGAAGCCTCAACAGAGCTTGTTGCTGTTCCAGCAACTTACAGCAACGTCACAGAGACTGTTGTTGTTCAAGAAGCGTCAACAGAGCTTGTGACAATCCCAGCAACATTTGAAACAGTGACTGAGACAATCGTTGTTCAGCCTGAATCAGTTGAATATGTCTCTGTTCCAGCTAAGTTTGAGACAGGTTCACAGACTTATGTGGCTCAAGACGCTGTTGATCCAATCGTTGTCATTCCGGCAACATATCGCACAGTGACAGAAACTGTTGTAACGCAAGAAGCATCAACACAGCTTCGCGCCTCACAGCCAAGCTACCGCACTGTAACAGAAACAATCGTGGTCAAGCCTGCCTCAACAGAGATTCAGGTTATCCCAGCTGTTTATGAAACACGCTCTGAGCAAGTTCTTGTCGCTCCAGCGCGTGTTGAGTGGAAGCCAGGTTCACAAGCAATTCAGAACTCTGGCTCATCAGGCTTTACGGCCGATGGCGGTACAATCAATGTGAATCAGCCTCAGCAATTCACCGTCTTTAACGGTGTTCGTGAAGAGGTTGTTGAATCTACAGGTACTGTTGTTACGAATACCGGCGAAATTCTCTGCCGCGTTGAAATTCCAGCTCAGTATAAGACAATCACAAAACGCGTGATTAAGACACCTGCGCGCACTGCTGAGAAGCAGATCCCCGCACAGACACGTCAAATCACAAAGCGTGTTGTTGACCAACAAGCAACAACGCAAGAAGTGACTATCCCGGCTCGCACCGAGACGCTCACACGCCGCGTTGTTGATCAGCAAGCTCGCAGCATGACATTGTCAGAAGCAGCTCGTCTGAACCTTCTGCAAAATGCAACACTTGCCGGCGGCGGTTCTGCCTCTGCGGCATGGGCTGCACTTTCACGCGGAGTGGGTGATCGTGGCGGATATGACAAAAATGGCAATGCATGGGCCGGTGGTCTGTACAATGGTCAGGGTCAATTCGTGGGTTCAAACTCAGGCAGTGGTCAGTTCGGTCAGCAAGTTTCGTCAGTAGCGACGCGCCGTCTTGTTGAGCCGGCACGTGTTGCTGAACGTGTTATTCCAGCTGTGACGAAGACAATCTCTCGCCGCGTTGTGAAAACACCTGCAACTGTGCAAGAGCGTAGTATTCCAGCTCGTACTGAGGCTGTAACACGCCGCGTTGTTGATCGCCCTGCGACAACACAAGAGCGCGTTATCCCAGCTGTGACGAAGACTGAAACACGTCGCCGTATTAAAACGCCAGCTCGCACTGCCGAGAAGGTTGTTCCTGCGGTTACGAAAGCTGTCTCTCGCCGCGTT
>JALZUP010000184.1 GCA_023301505.1 Robiginitomaculum sp. | reverse complement strand
AGCCACCCAACCTGCAACCCCAAGTGTGTCCAACTTAAGAACCGCTTTGCAACCAAGACTCAACAAAAGTAAGTCACTCTGTTCATTTTATTAACCCTGACATACATGCTTACGAGTAAACAGTTCGTGAGGTTAGCGAAGAAGCAGAAAAGCATCATATATCACGTCGTATTGAAACCTTCTCAAGAGGAAGGAGAAAATGCAATGATGACTACCGAAGAGGAAGATTACGATCGAAAGTTAGATAGACTTCTGGGAGATTACAAATGTGTATTTCCACAAGACCTGCCTAAAGGACTACCTCCAAATAGATCTGTTGAAATGAAAATAGATCTAGAAAGAGATTCTAAACCCAAAATGGGTCCGATCTACAAACTCTCAAGGAAAGAGCTTGAAGAAATGAAGAACCAGTTGGATGAAGCCCTTGAAAACGGATTCATACGCCCGAGTATAAGTCCATGGGGAAGCCCCGTCTTGTTCACCCCAAAGAAAGACGGTGGCCTAAGAATGTGCATCGACTATCGAGCACTCAACAAACAAACTATAAAGAACCAAGTACCTTTACCAAGAATTGATGAGGTATGGGATCAAGTAGGAGGATCGAAATACTTCTCCACCATTGATCTCATATCTGGCTACCATCAAATAAGGTTGAGGGATGCTGATATCCAAAAGACAGCATTCCGGACTAGATATGGACAATACGAATACCTAGTTACGCCTTTTGGCCTAACTGGGGCACCAGGATGCTTCCAAACCCTCATGAACAATATATTCAGACCTCATTTAGATAAATTTGTCCTTGTCTACTTAGACGACATCCTTATCTACAGTAAAACTAGAGAGGACCATCTGAAGCATCTTAGGACAATATTACAAATATTGAAAGAACATCAACTCTATGGGAAGCTCTCCAAGTGCAAATTCCTGTGTCATAGCCTTGAGTACCTCGGTCACATAATAAGTGAGAAGGGTATTCAGGTCAACTCGAAGAAAATTGAAGCTGTCCAGAAATGGGAAGCTCCACGCAATGTAAAGCAAATTCAAAGCTTTCTTGGGCTTTGTAACTACTACCGCAGATTCGTAAAGGATTTTGCGACGATAGCGACCCCGCTATCTAATCTAACAAGGAAAGATACGCCTTTCCAGTGGGGTCCTTCGCAAAGAAACGCGTTTGATGAACTAAAGAGGAGACTGACAGAAGCTCCAGTGCTTCGATACGCGGACCCCAGCTTACCGTATGAAGTAACTTCTGATGCATCTCAGACAGGTGTTGGTGCTGTTTTAACGCAAACTGACGAAACCGGATGCCGTCCAGTAGCATACGCTTCACGGAAGCTGAATAAAGCGGAACAAGGATACAGTACACATGAAAGAGAACTTCTCGCCATTGTGTACTCGTTACAAACTTGGAGACCATACCTAAATGGATCGAAGTTTAAGATACTAACCGATCATCATCCATTAAAATACTTGGATTCGCAACGAACCTTGTCCCGAAAACAAGCCAGATGGGTCGAATTCATGCAAGAGTTCGACTACCGCATTGATTATATCAAAGGAAAACTAAATACAGTTGCTGATGCTCTATCTCGACAGTATCAGGAAGTGCATCATACATCTTCCAACGTTGTCAAACAATTGATGGCATTCACACTTGTCAAGGTAGATGAAAACGTTCTGAAAAGCCTTGAAAGAGAATACAGAGAGGATCCAGATTTCAAAGACGCCTTTGAAACTCCTGTGGACCCTTTCAGGAAGAACAAAAACAGGCTTTAGTTTGAGAATAGGCTTTGTATTCCCAAAGGAAAGATCAGACGAATCGTGATGCACGACAATCACGAATCACTCATTGGAGCACACCGAGGATTCAATAAAACCTTACAATATGTCAGAAGACATTTCTATTGGCCTAGTATGAGCAAAGAACTACATGAATACATCAAGACATGCCCAAAGTGTCAAGAAGCCAAAAGCCTAACGCAGAATAAACTCGGGAAGCTCAGACCATTTCCTCCACCATTAAAGAAATGGGAACAGGTTTCTATGGACTTCATATTCGACCTCCCACGGACGAATACGAACAAAACTGCTATACCTGTTGTTGTAGACAAACTCTCGAAACACACACACTTCATTCCAATTGAATCAAACCACACTGCAAAAGATACAGCAGAGGTTTTCTACAACGAAATATACAAACACCACGGTCTTCCAAGAAAGATAATATCAGATCGTGACACAAGATTCACAAGTTCTTTATGGAGTGAAATCATGAAGCTACTGCGAGTCAAGCTAAACTTATCAACTGCGTTTCACCCCCAAACTGATGGACAGTCCGAAAGAGCATTCAGAACATTGCAAGAAATGCTACGTTGCTTTGTAAGCCATACGCAGAGAGACTGGAGTAAACACTTACCAGGACTCGAATTGGCGTACAACAATCACATCAGTGATTCAACAAAACAAACTCCTTTTTTCCTAGAGTATGGTCAACATCCACTCTCTGTTTCTGATGTACTTTACTCTGATGGGTCAGAAACACCTACTGTGACCACACAAAGGTTTTTGGAGAACA
>JALZUP010000183.1 GCA_023301505.1 Robiginitomaculum sp. | reverse complement strand
GGTTCATGATGTTCTTCAGCAGGTTATTTCTGAATACGCTAGAGTGGGAGTCCAAGGGTTGCAAGTTTGGCTTGGGTTTATTTTCCCCCGCAGATTACGCAGATGAACGCAGATTGTGTTTTAGGTTTTGAAAGAGCGAGGGTAAAGAGAGGTTAGGATTAGAAAAACATCAAGGCCTCATAGATTCATTTTACTATGCTTTACTTCCGTTTCTGAAACTTAAAAATATACTTGTGGCTATGATCTGCGTAGAACATGATAAATCATTAACTAATTTAGAAAATGGCACGACGAGGATTTTTTGCAGAATTACAGCATCAGGCTAAGCAGGCTGAACAAGAAAGAATACGCCAAGATCGTGAGATTGAGCGTAAGTATCAAGCGGCTCAACGCGAGGCAGAAAAAGCGATTAAAGCAGAAATCAGGCTTCAAAATCAATTAGAAAAGGCCAACGATGCTGAACGTAAACGGATCGAAAAAGAAGCCCTAATTGCTCACCAAGAATCGATGGTTTTACAAGTAGAGGAAAAAAATCTACAGCTTGCTGAAATTTACGACGAAATCGATACTCTTTTAGAAGCTACTCTAGGAGTTGATGATTATGTAGATCTTAACACTCTAAAGGTATCAGTTGAGCATCCACCATTTTCTTCACGCTTTGCGCAACCCGAGTTACCGCCAACTCAGGATGCAGTAGATCCTCCTCCACCAGTTTACAATGAGCCTAACGGCTTTAAGTTACTTAAAGCCTTAACTAGTAAGGCCAAGCGTGAGCAAAAAATTAAGCTCGCTCAAGCTAAGTACGAGACGCAGATGGTTCTGTGGAATGAGACAGTAGCTAAAAACGCACAATTAAATAAATCTAAATTAGCTGAGTACGATAGACGCGAAACGGAAAGGGTTGAGGCTTTAGAAAGAGAAAAAGAGGTCTACATAAATGAGTGTTCAATTCGTGAAAGTGAAGTTGAGAAGCAGAATGCGCAAGTGGATCAATTAATCACTGACCTCAGCTATGGCTCGGTCGACGCAATTCATGAATATGTTTCAATAGTGCTCTCAAATTCAGTTTACCCACCTCATTTTCCAGTAGGCTATTCGTTTCAATTTGATTCTCCATCTGCCGAGTTAAGTTTAAGAGTACTAGTACCTGGTCCAGGCGATTTACCCGACATCAAGGCTTACAAATATACCAAATCGACAGACGAAATAACCTCAACAAAACTGTCTCAAAAAGCCTGTAAAGACCGTTATAGTAACTCAGTCCATCAGACTGCTATTAGATCATTACATGAAATTTTTGAAGCTGACAGACGAGGCTTGATTAAAACTATCTCACTCGAAGTTGGTACTGAGACGATTCATCCAGCGACAGGTAAACTGGATTATATTCCATTTGTTGCAACAGGGGCAGAACGAGAGTCTTTCATTGAGTTCGATCTCTCATGTGTGATTCCGTCAGCAACTTTAGAGCATTTAGGCGCATCGGTCTCTAAAAATCCGTTTGGTCTTATCGCTGCTGATGCATCAGGTGTCCGAAAATCGTGAGTGATACTAAACTAATTTTCAATCCTCCTCCAGGATGGCCTCGCCCTCCTGAGGGGTGGACACCTCCAAACGGTTGGACTCCAGATCCCTCGTGGCCAGATCCTCCTGAAGGTTGGCAACTTTGGATGCCCGCCTTTGAAGATCCTCAAATTACGTCAAAAGTTAATGAAGTAGTTACGGAGTCACTTGCGGCATCAGATACTAGAGTGATGATGCTGGAAGCTGAAATCGAGGCTCTCAAAAATCGCCTAGGTTCTAATGGCGATGAGGAAGCTATAATTCTGGATGACGATATCATTCTTCAGAGCGTTGGGATCTACCGTTATCACCATCCTCTTGAGAATGCAGCAGCTTTCAAAAAACGGTTAAATGATCTTTCAGTGAAAATAGCTGATTCAGTAAAAGGTGGTGAAGCAATTGAAAAATCGAATCAGTTTACATTTGATAATTCCTTAGCAAAGGGTCGTAAAATGACTCGCGATCTAGCTAAATTAATGCTTCGTGCCTACAATTCAGAAGTCGATAACAGTATTAGGTCACTAAAGGCTGGAAATGTTGTGACAGCTAAAAAACGTATTGAAAAATCAAAATCAGCAATTGCTAAGCTTGGTTCAATGATGGAGATGCGAATAAGTGACTCTTTCCACAGTTTACGAATTGAGGAAGTTGAACTTACTGCTGATTTTTTAATGATGAAGCAGGAAGAGCGCGAAGTCGCTAAAGAAGAACGCGCTCGATTACGCGAAGAGAAAAAAGTAGCCGCTGAGCTTGCCGTTGAAAGAGAAGGTTTGAACAAAGAGCGTACGCACCTTGAAAATGCTCTTCAAGCGCTTAAGGAGAATGGAGAAACTGATAATGAACTTGAGAACAGGTTAAAAGCACTCGATGAAGCTATCGAACAAAACGATTTTCGTGCAGCAAACGTGCGAGCTGGATATGTTTATGTAATATCTAACCGTGGAGCTTTTGGTGATAATGTAGTTAAAATAGGTCTAACCCGAAGGCTTGAGCCAATAGAACGAGTCAATGAGCTTGGTGGAGCATCTGTTCCCTTCAGGTTTGACGTACATGCTTTATTTTTCTCTGAAGACGCTGTGAGTTTGGAAAGCGAGCTTCATAAACATTTTGTTGATAGGCGTTTGAATCACGCAAACAGTCGCAAAGAATTCTTTTTCGCTACTCCATCTGAAGTAAGATCTATCCTTGAAGAGAAAGTTGGGAATTTACTAGAATTTAGCGAATCTGCTGAATCTACTGAATATATGCAGAGTGTTTCACAATGGCCTGATAAAGTTTGCGAATTATAAAATCAATTTTCAATTATGGAACTGATGTCGTACTAACTAGGACTTAAGCCTTTTAATAATTTGCGGGAAAGTCCCCCAATAAAATACTAATACTCCCGCTTCAGCAGATAGTCTGCGATTTGGCGGAGGCGGGTGGTGTCTCCTTCTAGCTCGTCTAGGGCTTGGAGGGC
>JALZUP010000182.1 GCA_023301505.1 Robiginitomaculum sp. | reverse complement strand
CAGTGCTCTCTCAGATCAGCGCGGCTAACGGCAAATGTATCGGCGCAATTATCAACCGTCATCAGATTGTACCACAAATGGGAGACAGAGCATGAGCGGGTTTGTAGGTAGTTTCGGGCAAGAGGGCTTTCAAGGGGGCTTTCAGGGGGCGCTTCAAGGGGGCTTGGGCACTCATGTGCAGCCAAGTGGCTCTGATTATCGCTATACACCGATAGCCGCTAATGCCGCTGGCCCTGTGAAGCAGCGCAATGCATCTGTCATGAAGCTTATAAAATGGATTGAGATTGCGATCTTTTTCTACTTGGTCGTTCATTTTTCTAATGCGCTTTTGCCGCTTACTTTAACGGATCATACCGACCTTGATGCCGAGAGCCCGCTTTTGCGCACGCTTTGGTATCCAAGCTATGTTCTGGTGTTTTTGTTGATTTTAAAAAACTTTGGGACGTTTATGCGTACTGTCGCATTTAATCCGCTCATTATTCTTTGTGTGCTGTGGTGCGGGATTAGTATTTTCTGGGCTATCCTGCCTCATATTGCTATGCGCCGCTCTGTTGCTATTTTGGTGACGACATCATTTGGGTTGTTGCTAGCGGCGCGTTTTGACTGGCGTGAACTAATTTTATTATTAGCGTCCGCCTATGCGGCTTTATCAATTGCGAGCTTTGTTTTTGCGGTTGCCTTACCTGAATATGGCCAAATGCAAATTATCCATGAGGGCACATGGCGCGGCGTATGGCTTGAGAAAAACTCTTTTGGCGCGCAAATGTCTAAAGCCTTGCTATTGATGATGTGCGCCTTTGCGATGAACCCCAAACAAGGCTGGTTCTGGGTGCCTATTGGGATATTATGTTTTGCTATGGTTCTGCTCAGTACATCAAAGACGGCTCTGCTGGCTTGTCTGATGATGATGTCTGGCTTTGTATTTGTTAGGATCATGCGCGCTAATCCAATTTTGCGTATCCCCACTATGTATCTATCTGTGCTGGCTATTACGGGCTTTGTTATGGCTATGATCATCATACCTGATGAAATGTTTGGTGTCATCGGCAAGGATGCCACCCTAACAGGGCGAACAGAGATTTGGGATAGCCTTGCACGCGCTATCAATGAGCGCCCAATATTGGGCTATGGCTATGGGACTTTCTGGAATGACCCGCTTGGGCCGTCATATTGGGTGCGGTTTAATTTGGATTGGGGCGTACCGACAGCGCATAATGGCTGGGTGGAAACGTGGCTTTCAACCGGCGTCATTGGCGTTGGGTTGTTTTTAGTTGTCTTTGTTATCACGCTCATTTTGGCGCTTGATCGTTTGGCACGCGGCGGCGTTGAGAATTACTGGGCGTTGCTCTCAGTTATTCTCTTTGCATTTCTGTCTATGTCAGAGTCGACCATATTACAGCAAAACCATTTGGACTGGGTGATCTTTACCGCGACCGCTGCCAAATTGTTTAGTTTTGCACCGGCATTTTGGCGTGATGGGCGGGCTGTTCAACCTTATTTGCGACGGTTGCCTGGCCGTAGAGCTTCGGTCTAAGGCCGCGGTACCAGAAGAGTTTTCCAGCGCCCTGACAGGTCTTGCTTGTCCAATGAATTTGGCTTGGCTTGTTAAGTAAAGACGTCACTGCCATCGGGACGGAATAAACACAGAGCTGCACCGCGCCAATTATCATCCACTTTAAAACTTCTAGCTTTTTGCCGGCATCATTTGCAATTTCTGTTGGGCCTTGGCCCCATGCAAAGCTGCGCTTGCGTACATAAGATAATGTAGCCCGTTTAGCAGGGACATGTTCATAGACATAAGTCTCGCTCGTCCATGCCACCACAGCGCCATTGCGCTGTAAATAGGAAAAGAGCATGTCGTCCTCACCGCCGCTTTCATTGGCGATAGGGTCAAAGACAGGATCCGGTAGAGTGACGCTCTTAAGGTCAAGCAGGCTGTTTCCGCAGCCATAGAAATTTTCAATAACGCCATCTGCTTTGGGGGCTTTGCGTGCAAAGAAGTCCTCATATTCGCTATCTAGCGAGGTTGAGACTTCCATAACTGGCGGCGAAGGACAAAAGACAAGCTGGGCTTTATATTTATTAGCCGCTTTCAAAAGCTCGCTTAGCCAATTCGGCGCAGCTTCTTGGTCATCATCTAGCCAAGCAAAATAACGGCCTTGGGCAACTGCGATGGCCGCATTACGCGCATTTGATACACCAGGGTTAGGGCAGTGAACATATTTGATCGGCATAGCTGATGAGCGGCTATATTTGGCAATAACGGCCTTTGCGCTCGCATCAGGATCATTGTCAGCGACAATAATCTCGACAGGTAGCTCAACATCCTTTTGAGCCAGCAAGCTGTCTAGCGCTCGCGGCAAATCCTGAGGTCGGCGAAATGTCGGCATGATAATGCTTATGCCGTTTTCTATAGTCATTGCTTTATTAGACATGAGGGTTCTCCAAATAGGTGACCGCATCGCGTACGGGCAAAACAATTGCTCCGAGGGATTTTATGATTTCTAAGGCTGTTTCAAACTCATTCGGCCTGCAGCCCCAACGCGTTGGGTTTTCACATATGTCATGTGTGAAAAGGGTGTACCAACCGGGCCGCCGAGACAGTCCAGATAGTGTTGATAAAGTTGATTTAAAGCTATTACTGTAAAGTCCTTCAGATTTAAGCTCGTTTAAATCAGCAGTGTCATAATGCACTCCTGATCCAATGCCTCTTACCGCATGGTAATGCTCTCCAAGGAAGCCCTTAAGGCCTGCATTGGTTGCGCCGTAAGGATAGGCAAAGCTCGTGACGGGTTGTTTGACGCCCATGTCTGCAAGTCCTTGGCGATTGCGTTTTATTTGATCCTGTATTTGCGCCTCACTTAGGCGCGTACAGTCTAGGTGATCATATGTATGAGCGGCAATTTCGTGACCGCTAGCCTCTAATGCAGGCAAGTCGGCAGCGTCATATTGCGGGCCGTGATGATTTGTTATTCCTGCAAAACCAGTGCAGGTGTAAAATGTGCCAGTCCAGCCATATTTATCGAGCATGTTCGCGCCAACGCTAATTGCGGTTTTAGGAAAATCGTCAAATGTGATGCTAATAATCGGGCGATCAATTTCGAATTTCATTAAGCGGCGACTACGAAAAGGCCTAATTTTACGCTCGATACGGTCAGACATGCGATTTGAAGGTTCATAAATCATGAGGAACACCTCTCGGCATACCAACTTGCGCGCCAAAGCTTGAGAGCTAAAAGGCGTATACGCATTGGAACAATAGCAATCTTGTTTTGAACCAATAGTGATAATAGGGGACGAGAAACCTTCTGTCCCGGAATTTTACGCAAATGTGTCATCATCCGATAAAGCTTCAAGTTTTGTGCCAAATCTGGGTGCCGTTTTGTGAAACGGTCATAATTACTAGCGCTATCGCGAAACCGCCTCAACAAAGTGTCTGTGCTCTCTAAACCTAAATGCAGAGCAGGGTTGTCAATATGCAAAAGGCGGTATGATTTTGCGATACGCGCCGCCCATTCACTATCTTCCCAGCCCCAGCCTGTAAATTCTGTGTCAAAGGGTTGAGCCGTTAAGATATCGCGCCGCGCAGCGAGATTGGAGCTACAAACATATTGCGGCCCCTTAATCATACGCTGCTGGGCGGATAGACAATCCGAGCTTTGGCTAAAGGCGCGGTGAAGCTCTGTGTCGCGGCTAGCCTGTTTGGGCATAGTAAATCCGCCAAAAACAACATCGGCCGTATCTTTTTCAATAATGTCGAGATAACGCTGCAAAAATTGCGCATCTTCGGGCATCATATCTGCATCTAAGAAGAGTATCCAGTCTCCCCGCGCAGCCTTTTGCAGGGCATTGCGCGCGGCAGAGCGGCCTTTATTATTGGCCGCGAACATAAGTTTGACAGGCGCGTTGCGTTGCTTGGCTAAGGCTTGAAGCCGTGTATTGATTTGCGCATTGGCCGTTCCGTCATCATAGAGTAATATTTCTGCGTTTAGACCTGTTTCAACCTGTGAGCAAAGGCTTGCGAGCAGCTCCGCAGGGTCGTCATGATAATAAGGCACCAAAACGGACAGGGCAGGCATAGAGCTATCGCCCATATCCATGGCGCAATTATCGCAAATATGTATCGCTATATCCGTCATTTTAGGCCTGCAACGTTTCTGCGCGCTTGGCTTTGTAGTTTGCGGCAAATTCCAAAATTAGCGTTCGGCAATTAGCAGCATTCACCGCGAGGCAAACCACGACATAGGTGATGGCGCCCGCCATGCCTTTTATGGCAACTTCGAAAAAGGGGTTCAGGGTTTCAGCGGTGTTGATTGAGAGCACCACTGCGGCCATGACAGCGCAGGCTAGGCTACACTTTAAAAAGGCTTCCCACGGCACAGGTAGGGCAAAATAGCGGCGCGCAACGATCAGGGCGAGGACAAGGCCAATCGCATAAGAGATGATTGTTGCATAGACCGCCCCCATCAAGCCAAATCGTGGCAAGAGGACGAAATTAAGCCCAATATTGATAACCATCGGTATGATCATTGTAATCGGCAGCATTTTGGTGTTGCCAGAGAGCATAAAGGCGCGCTGTATATAATAAGAGATCATGCCATTGACGACACCTGCGCCAACAATCCACGGAATGATTTGCGCGCCAGCTTCGCGAACAGGCTCCCCGAGTAAAAAGCTTGCTGGCTCAGCGACGAGGCCAAGCCCGACGGCGGCTGGCATAGTTACAAGCAATAATGTCGCTCCGTAAACTTTCATTTGCTCCAGACAGGCGCTCATGCCTTTACTTTCAAGGGTGCGCACAATCATGGGAGTGACGGCAAGACCAATCCAAATAAAGAGCACATCAATAGAGCGGTTGGCCAGTCCATATCCAGCCGAATATTTGCCCACATCCGCCTCAGTTAAAAGCAAGGCAATAACAAAGCGATCAGATGTTGAGAGCGCATATTCCAAAATCAAAGAAAAACAGATAGGCACGCCATAAAGCATGTAGTTTTTCACGCGAACAGGCTGAAACTCCCCGCCTTTCATAAATTTACGCATGAAAGGAATATCGATACAGAGCATAAGCAGATTGCCAATAAGCAAGCCTGCAAATGGCCCAGCCTCACGCAAGGGCGTGAGCATAACGAGCAAAATGCCAATCGCGAAACTTATCGTCATTTGCCCGCTGTGGGTCAGGCTATAGCGCGTAATGCGGTTGGCCGCTTTGTGCGATTCCATGCCGAGGCGCAATAAGCTTTGAACCGCGGTTGAGCCAAGCGCAAAGGCGAGGACAGTTTTGACATGCAAACTAAAAGAAGAGAGCATAATTGCTGTCATAAATATCAATATACCTGCAAGCATAAGTGTTGCTGCCGTACGGTAGAGCGTATAAATATGGTCGTTTAGATTACCTTCACGCTCGGCACGCGCATAAAAGCGCTCCATAGCCGCTTCCATCCATGTGAAAAACAAGGTGTGGCTAAGCTGTAACGTAGCAAAAACAAGGGCATAGATGCCATATTCACTGGCATCAAGTAGGCGTGTGAGGATTAAAATCCCGCCAAAGCTGACTAAAATATTAGCCAGATTTACGGGGACATATCCCATCATTTGCTTCCAAACCATGTCGGCTCTCCTGATCTATCCGCCTTAGCGGATATTCTCGCTATCGCCGAGCAAGCAGGGCAGGGTTTTTAGGCAAATAATAATGTCCCAAAGCACATTAGAATTTTCGATATATTCAACATCCAAACGTACGCGCGTGGCGACATCTTCGGCGTTATGAAGCGGGCCGCGTGATCCATTAATCTGCGCCCAGCCTGTCATGCCCGGCTTGACCTTATGGCGATGGGCATATTCTTCGACGAGCTTATAGCTCTCTACATCACCTGTGCGCATACCAATGGCGTGGGGGCGCGGGCCGACAAGGCTCATATCTCCGCGCAGCACATTAATAAGCTGTGGCAGCTCATCAATGCTGGTTTTGCGGATGAAGCGCCCAATTTTGGTGATGCGGGCATCTCCAGCGACTGTTTGCTGGGCTGCCTTGAGGTCGGCGGCGTCATTGCGCATGGAGCGGAATTTATAAACGTCAAATATACGGTTGTTAAAGCCATGTCGGGGTTGTTTGAACAAGACTGGCCCCGGGCTGTCCTTTTTTATAAGTAGGGCAATTAATAGCAAAACGGGACTGCCTAAGAGCAAAGCGGTTGAACTGACGACTATATCCATGAGACGCTTGCTCATTGTGTGCACGCCAGATTTTGGTTTTCCATTCACATCGCGCATGCCAATTTCAGCAATCTGTGTCAGGCGTTGATGCACATGGTCGAGCGTTTCAAATTCATCGACCACAAAGGCAATACGGTTAGGCAATAGGCGTATTTGAGCAATAAAGGCTTCAATGCGCGCTTCGGCCTTGGATGGCAGGGTAACAACAATTCTATCAATATAAGGCAGGGCGTGCCAGCTCAACATATCTTCAATTCGGCCAATAACGGGTACGCCGTGAATATTATGCGGCGCGCGTGAGAGGCGCTCGTCAAATATAGCTAAAATATTTAGCTCGCGCGTTTTGGCATTTTCTTCAATCAGACGCCGCGCGGCCTCTGTGGCGCCGAGCATAATGATTGTTGGAATGAGCTGACCTTCTTTATGAAGGCGTTGCACATGTGCATAGTAAAGTGTGTGCAAGAACAGCAAACCTGCCGTGGCAATAAAGCCAGCGCGCGCCAGACTATCTGGCTGGAAGGTTTCAGGTTTGAAAAACAGAGCTAAACCTAGCCAGATGCCAAGAGCGGCACAGGCAGATAGGACAACTTTTTTCATATGGGCGCGATAGCTATCGGTTGGCGCAAAACGGTGAGCCTGCATGATCCAGAGCATAAAGATAAAGCCTATCGCCCCAGCAAGGCCCGCTGCGATGGGGGCAATGATCGCTTTGCCATTTAGGCCAATATATCCCGTCCATATACTCACCATAATGAGCGTGGTGACGACGAGAACATCAATAGCGCGGTAAGCGGAGCGTAGAGCGCTCATGCTCGTTGTTTTTTCTGAAAAAGATATGTTTGAAAGCGGTGTGCGCAGGCGACCCTTTAAGGTTTTATGCGGCTTCGCGTCCGATGAGCGTTGCTCGGGTTTTGGCGCGCCTGTACGCCTGCTAAACTCTTCGAGCGTTTCAACACGCGGAGTTGCTCGGCGGTCTTGTCCACTCCGGCGTAGCTTGTGTGACGGGTTTTGTGATTTTGTATCGTTTGACATTTATCCACCTTAATCTGCAGCTAGACTAGCCTCTTTGGAAAAATATCTCGTAAACAGGCTGCAGTTTTTTGAAGGTTTTTTTACCTGTAAAACAGAGCAAATTTTGTGCTGAAATGAAACATGATCCAGCACTTATGGTTAAGCGGAATTTAATTAGCTCCTCATTTGAGAGGAAAGCAAATAAAAGGTAAAAAAAGCCGCAATTGAGGCCCATGAAAGAGCGATAGATTGTTAACGCTATAATGCCGCCGCTTATGGATTAATGTCTAAAATCAAGACTGAGCTTATACCAAAGCTGCCTTGAAACTGTCTTGTGTTTTGAGGATTTTAGCTGGGCCTTTGGCCTAGTTTCGATAAAGCTCACTTTTATGTGATAAGGGGATGTCTTTTTGCAATAGCTCATCTACCCTATACAATACGAAGATTGGTTTGATTGGGGAATCAGGCTTCAATATTATAAAAGCACGTCAAATGACGATGAGGGAATTTATATGCCGATGAAATCATCCCAGCAAGGCATGGTCATGTCTGGAAAGCCAGTCTGGACCATCTCTGATATTATTGTGGAATCGCCAACGGTGAAAACCTTTCGGCTGACTCCTGCGAGTAAAAAATCTTTGTTCAAATTTATTGCAGGACAATATGTCGACATGAGCGTCAATATTGACGGGGAGGCGGTCAACCGACCTTATTCAATCTCTTCTGCCTCAACCCAGCGCGGCACATTTGATTTATCGATCAAACGCGAACCAGATGGCTATGTGTCAAAATATATGCATGACACTGTCAAAGTCGGAGACAAGGTTGGAATTTCGGCTCCCTTTGGCCAGTTCCATTTTAATGGCAAGGGTGCCAAGAGTATTGTGCTTATTGGAGCTGGCGTTGGCGTGACCCCGCTTATAAGTATCCTGCGCTCGCTGCGCGCTCAAAAGTGGAAGGGTGATGTCAAAGCGGCTTTTGGATTTCGCCGCGCCGAAGATACACTTTACGCAGATGAGCTAAAAGCTTTAGCCGCAGACTGGCCCAACTTTAATTTGATCCTATGTTATACGGATGAAAAAATGGATGTGGCGCAGGCCGCGAAAAGTGAGATGCATTGTATGTTAGAGGCGGGGCGCATGTCGCCAGCGCGGATGGCAAATCATCTATCTGACTTGTCTGCCCATAGCTATTATTGCTGTGGCCCAGATGACATGATGGAAGAGATGCGCGCAGGCCTTATGGCCAAAGGCGTGCCAGCAAATAAATTCGACATGGAATCGTTTTCGGCCCCTCAAATTGATGTGTCCAAAGGCGGTGAATTTGACATCTATTTCAAAAAATCGGATGTTAAGGCTAAATCAGAATTTGGCGAGACAATTTTGCTGACCGCTGAGCGCGTTGGCGTAAAAATTCCGAGTTCTTGCCGAGCAGGGACTTGCATGTTGTGTCAATCTAGGCTGTGTCTTGGCGAGATTGAAATTCACAATGCGGATGAGCTTGATAGAGATGATTTGGAAAATGGCGAGCTTTTAAGCTGTCAAACATATCCGCGCAATCATTGTGAAATTGACGCCTAGAAACGGACAGTAAGTACATAAATACGGATAGTAAGCACATAAATTAAAGAGGCTATTATGATGATAAGAGATAAGTTCCGCTGGCTCCACCGCTGGGTTGGCATCCCGCTAAGTATTATTTTCTTTGTCACTTTGGTCACGGGGGCGCTGACGGCTTATAATCAAGTGCGGCAAAATACGGATAGTCAGGGGCAAACTTACCGCGTGACAAGTCCAGCAGAAGATGCCGCCGCAGTCGAGGTGATTACGGCTAATTTTGACGGGCTAACGAGCATCGTCATGCCCAATAAATCTACACCTTATTATCAAGTCAATGTGCGCGGTAGCCGTGCATTTGTTGGCATTGCAGATGCACAGGGCGATCATAATCTTGTGCGCGGCATGGAAAGTGCGCGCGGGCAGTTTTATGCATGGATATTTAGACTGCACCGCACTTTTCTTTTAGGCGGAGAAAATCAAAACGCCCTGGGCGTTGAAGGCGTTAAAATCACAGCGTGGGTGGCTATAACAGCGGTGTCTTTTAGTCTTTTAGGTCTTTATCTTTGGTGGCCATTTAGATCAAAATTTAAAGTGCAGCAGGCTGTACCTATGTCGGTTAAGCGACGGGCCTATTTCAATGCGCATTTAACCTCAGGTCTGATTGTGGTTGGCGCGATTGTTATTTTAGGTGTGACGGGCGCAAGTCTATATTTCCGAACGCAAACAAATGCTCTGCTGGGCACAAATGAGGGCCGAAATGTTGGCGTGTTAGAGCGGCCTGAAACTTTACAAAATAATTGGCCAACATGGTTTGAAACCTCAGCAAATAAAATTCCCGATGGGCGCTTGGTGAGTGTTGATTTCCCGCGCAATGGCGGTGAACTTCCGCCAATCGTTCAAGGACTCACTCTGGTGGGCTTTCAGGAAGGCGGTCAAAATGGCGCTATGGGCGGACGAGGCGGCGGTATGGGCGCTGGTGGTCAGGCCGGCGCTATGGGCGCAGGTGCTCAGGCTGGCGCTATGGGCGCAGGTGCTCAGGCTGGCGCTATGGGTGCGGGTGGTCAAGCGGGCATGGGCGGGTTTGCTCAGGCTGGCGCTATGGGCGGCGCAGCTGGCCAAGCTGGTATGGGCGGGTTTGCTCAAGCTGGTGCTATGGGCGCGGGCGGCCAAGTTGGAATGGGTATGGGCGCGGGCGGAGGTGGCCAAGGTGGCAATCCGCTAGGCCAAGCTCTATCCTTTCGTTTTGTGACGGGTGATGATTGGCTCTCGGTTCCTAATAGCCGTGTTTATATTGACTCAACAGCCTCAGAGCTGATCGGGGTTAAGCGCTTTAGCCAAAACACATTTGGTCAAAAGCTGCAAGCTATGCTCAACCCGCTTCATACGGGCAGTAACATTACGACCCCTTATGTTTTTGTCATGATGATGATGGCCTTTCTTGCGGCGCTTATGGTTTTCTCAGGTTTACTTAGCATGATTTGGACGTTGCTCAGAAGAAAACGCGCGGCTGGATCTTTAGTTGTCTTGAGTAAAGGCGAGGGCGACAAGAAAACAAAAGTCACAATCCAAGGCCCGTCTATAGGGCGAGAGGGCGCGCCAGCGGAATAAGGCATTATCAGATAAGCTTAAATAAAAGCGCCTTGCGGTTAAAGCGGGGCGCTGTGGTGACGTGTTTTAGAGTATTGATCATGAGCTGTGGCTTGAGATTGAAGTTTTTATGCCGATAGATTACGCTAGTCTTAGCCTTGCTCTAGAGAGGCGATAAGGTGACGAGCCCTATCATTCGCCTGAACTAACGCGTTGAACCATTTAACTGAGCAGCTAATTGAATGCCAAAATGAGCCACTAACAAAATGAGC
>JALZUP010000181.1 GCA_023301505.1 Robiginitomaculum sp. | reverse complement strand
TGCCGGCGCAGATAATGTCTATGATATTATCGTTACGGCAACGGACGAGGCTGGAAATGACACTGACCAAGCTGTCACGATTGAGGTGACGGATGTTGATGAGACTGTTCCTGATACGACTGGGCCAGTCTTTACAAGCGGTGATGTTGTTCAACAATTAGAAAACATTGCCGCTGGCGAGCCTATTTATACGGCTGTGGCGACTGATGATAGAGGCGATGCGGTGACTTATGCATTGTCTGGCACTGATGCGGGTGCGTTTACTCTTGATGAAACTACAGGCGCTCTTAGCTTTGACGCTTCACCTGATTTTGAAACTCCCACTGATGCTGGCGCGAATAATGTCTATGATATTACTGTTACGGCAACGGACGCCGCAGGGAATGACACTGATTTGGATGTCGCGATTGAGGTGTTCGATATTGATGAAGTAGCCCCAGTCTTTACAAGCGCTGCTACGGCCACAACAGTTGAGAATGTTGCCGCTGGCGCGCCTGTTTATACGGCTGTCGCGACAGATGATCGCGGTGCGGTGACTTATACTCTATCTGGTGTTGATGCGGGTGCGTTCACTCTTGATGCTATGAGCGGCGCTCTTAGCTTTGACGCTTCACCTGATTTTGAAGATCCTACTGATGCTGGCGAAGATAATGTCTATGACGTTACTATTACGGCAACGGACGCTGCAGGAAATGACATTGGTTTGGATGTCGCAATTGAAGTGACCGATGTTGCCGAGATGGCCCCTGTTAATACAGCTCCGACGCTCACGAATAGCGGGGCGGCCAATAATGTGCCTGTAAGTACCGTTGAAGGTGCAGTGGAAGTGACTGGAACAGATGCGCTTACGTCGCTGTTTGCTTTGACAGAGGCCTTCGATGCCGAAGGCGATGATCTGACCTTTACGGTCACTGGCGGCCCTGATGCCGCTGCGTTTGAGGTCACTCTCGTTGACGATGGAACAGGTGTGTTGGTGCCAACTCTGAGCTTTGTTGACGTGCCTGATTTTGAAGCCCCTACTGATATGGGCGGTGCAGATTTTGATAACGTTTACGTTGTGCAGGTAACAGCAAATGATGGAGAGCTCGATTCTAACGCTCTTGGTCTGGCGGTTACGGTGACGAATGATCCAACTGATGATCTTCCGCCTGAATTTACCAGCGGGACCACTGCCGATACAGCTGAAAACCTTACGGCAGGCACAACCGTTTATACCGCTATCGCGAATGATCAGGATAGCGCCGATGTCCCAACTTACGCCTTGACGGGTGGTGCTGATGCAGCATTGTTTGCTATTGATGCAACTACCGGCGCTGTTAGTTTTGATGCTTCACCTGATTTTGAAGCTCCTAACGATGCTGGCGCAGATAATGTTTATGATATTGTCGTTACGGCAACGGATGGGGCTGGAAATGCCGCTAATCAATCTGTCGCGATTACTGTCACCGATGTTGATGAGAGTGTTCCTGATACGACGGCGCCTGTCTTTACAAGCGCAACTGCGGCGACAACGGCTGAAGATCTTGCGGGGGGCACAACTATTTATACCGCTGCCGCGACCGATGATATCGGCCCCGTAACTTATACATTGTCTGGTACTGATGCGGATGCGTTCAATCTTGATGACACAAGCGGCGCTCTTAGCTTTGATGTCTCTCCTGATTTTGATGCCCCTGTTGATGCTGGCGCGGATAATATCTATGATATTACCGTTACGGCAACCGATGGCGCTGGTAATGAGGCCGAACAGGCTGTCGCTATTGAAGTGACTGAAGTGGCTGAGGCGCTAACAGTTACAAACCCTACAACTGATATTGTAAGTCCCACGGGTGATGCAGTTGCCGTTCATGCTATGGTTACAAGTGCCGAGACGGCGGGGGGTGCCGTCGTGCTTGACTTGATGACAAATCAGGATGACGCGACTTTATCGTTTACCTTGGGTGGAATGGGCGGCACTGGGGGTCTTGATGGCGCTCGGTTTAATTTGGACGAGGCTACCGGGGAGGTGAGCTTTATAAACCCTGTTGATGCTGCTGCCCCAGGGGATCTAGATGGCGGTCCTAGTGATGGGGATGATGGTGTGTTTATCATCAGAGTAGTCGTGACTAACACCGACACCGGAGAGGCGTTAGCCGCAAATAACTACCTTATTCAGGTGACGGATGTTGTTGCTGCAACTGCAGCAAGAGATTTAGCTGAGGATGCGGCAGTAGACTTGAATGCAGATGATGATATCGCTTCACTTGATATTGGAGAGTCTGCTGAGGTTGAGAGCTTGTTTGATGCGCTCGCAAGTGCTGACGGGGCAAGCTTATCTGATGGACAGCTTGCTTTGACATCGCAAAGCGCAGCTCCTGCCTCTGATAGCGTAGAGCTAGCCAGCATTGATGCCATTTGGATGGATGATGGTAGTGAAGCCGATCAGCTTCAAATACAGCTCTCTGATGCGTTTGATATCGCAGCAGGCTAAGTGGTTAAATCTGATGAAGACTATGGCGAGCTAAAAGATCCTGCATTAAAACGCAGGCAAGCTCGCCATAAAATAAAGCCATTCTTATTCATTGCGGGAAGCTTTTCTGTCGTGGTGAACCTGCTTATGCTGGTGACGCCCTTATATATGTTACAGGTCTATGACCGGGTATTAACGACAGGCTCTCTTGATACGTTGATATTAATCTCAGTTCTGGCAATCGGTTTGATGATCACATATGTGTTCGCCGATAATGGTCGCCGCCATGCCTTGGCGCTTGCCGCAAACTATATGCAAAATGAGTTTGGTGAGACCGTATTTCGTAAAAGCCTGAGCGACATTTCCAATACATCTAGGGTGCAAAAAGATTTATCAGATCTGAATGTTGTGCAAGCCTTCTTTTCAAACGGGTTGATACTTCCATTATTTGATTTGCCGTTTACGCCTATTTTCATCCTCATCATGTTTTTAATACACCCTGTCATTGGGGCATTGGGGGTGGCGGGCGCTGTGGTTTTGCTTTTGATTGCAATCTACTCAGAATTTGCGACCAAGACCGACGAGCAACAAGCGCAATCGGTGGAGCTTCAAGCCAATAAATATGCGATTGATGTCGCGCGCCAGCAATCGGCCATTAAGACGATGGGAATGGAGGCGGCGGCTTATCAGGGCTGGAATGGACGTAAATCTATGGCGGGGGACTTGTCATTAGGCACGTCGAAAACGTCTAACTTTTTTGGCTCTTTGACACGCTCTATTCGCCAAAGCCTGCAAATTTTAGCTCTCGGTATTGGCGGCTGGCTTGTCTTGCAACATCAGGCGACGCCAGGCGTTATCATTGCGGGGTCAATATTGATTGGGCGCGCTATGGGGCCTATTGATCATTGCGTGTCTATGTGGCGGCAAATCATAAGAGCGCGCCAATCATGGCGCAATTTGAAAGAAAACATATCTGCAGATGATGATATGGTCACAGATGATTATACGCGCATGCCGCGGCCCGAGCCTAAACTTGAAATGACGAATTTGGTTGTCGGTTTTGAGGATACAAATACGCCCTTAATACCGAAATTTAACTTAAAGCTTCAGCGCCCAACAATTATCGCCATCGTTGGGCCAAGCGGGGCGGGGAAGAGTACCTTGCTCCAAACAATTGTCGGGGCCAGAAATCCTTTGGAAGGGACGGTCTCTATGGGGGGGCGTGATCTTCATCGCTGGCACTCTGTAGATAGGGGGCAATATGTTGGATATTTACCTCAGGATGTAGAGCTATTATCGGGAACGATTGCACAAAATATCGGACGGTTTTCGCAGTTTGAAGGTGATGAAGTTCTAAGTGTCGCGCAAAAATGTGGCTTCCATGATATATTCCTCTCCCTGCCTGATGGTTATGACACCTCCATAGGTATGAGTAGTTTCAGGCTATCTGGGGGGCAAAAACAGGCCGTAGGGGTTGCGCGCGCCTTTTTTAGAAATCCAGTTTTAATCGCCCTTGATGAGCCGTCATCTAATTTAGATAGCGCGAAAAAAGAGACTCTCAGGTCGTTTTTCAGCAAGGGCAAAGAAAACGGGAATATTATTATTTACTCTAGCCATGACCCTGATTTAATCGCTATTGCAGATCAAATAATCCTGATCATGAATGGCGGAATAAAGCTTGTGGACAAAGAGGCTTATCAAAAGGCTATTACGGCGCAAAAGGTGCAGCCTAAAAAAATTATTGAGAACGCGCTATGACGGCTTGGTCTATCATCAGAAAAGATAAACGGCTTTTATTTTCAACGCTTATTTGCGTGATATCTATGGGCGGGTTTCTTGCGTGGTCGGCTTTGGCCTCACTTGCCGAAGGCTTAATCGCCTATGGGGCATTGGTGGTTGAGAGCAATAGAAAAGTGGTTCAGCATCTTGAAGGCGGCATCATTGATCAAATTTTGATCAAAGAGGGCGATGTCGTTGAAGAAGGACAAGCGTTGATGGTGCTGACGGATATAGCGGCCTCATCCGGGCGAGATTATATTACCGCCGACCTTATGAATTATATGGCCTCTGTTGATCGCCTCAATGCCTTACGTGATAATGCGCCGAGATTAGTTTTTAATGCGGCTGAAGAAAATGTAGAAATAGAGACGAGTCAACTTCTTGAAATTCAGGCAAGGCAAACAGACCTTTTTAACCAGCAGAAAAACCGATTAAACGCTGATGTGAATGTGTTAGAGAGCCGGAAAAGCGGCTTGTCGAAAAGCGCGCAAAATGCGCAGGCACAGATTGATGCGCAAAAAGCATCAATGGAATTGATCGTCGTAGATCTTGATAAAAAGCGGGGTTTTCTGAGTGATAATCTTATATCTGGAGACGCCGTCTTTGCTCTTGAACGAGATTTATCATCTGTGAAAGCTGAGCTTTCTAGGCTGGAGGCCGCGCAGCAAACACATTTAATCCAGATTGAAGAAGTTGAAAATCAAGTTAAGCAAACGCAGGTGCGCTTTACTGAGAGCATAACGCAGGAATTGCTTGAAACGCGGGTTTTGCTCAATGAGAGCAGAGAGAGCCTACGGGCGGCGCAAGATGTGGTAAACCGCAGCGTCATAACGGCTCCAATTGCGGGTGAAATCCTGAATTTGAATTATACGACAATTGCGGGAATTGTGAGTCCAGGGGAGAGGATTTTGGAAATCGTTCCAAATGAAAGCCGGCTGATTGCCTCTGTCGAAGTTCCCCCATCTTATCGCGACAGTGTCTATGTGGATTTAGAAGTGCGAACACGTTTGACGGGTCTTGAGAGCTGGAATTCTCCTACGCTTGAGGGCAAGGTTATTGATATTAGTGCGGATTTGAAAACATCTCCGCGCGGTGATTATTCATTCTATGAGGCAAGAATTAGTCTTATTATGGAGGGGGAAGGCGGCGTTGTTGACCGTGTTACGCCGGGCATGCCTGTGGAGTCTTTCATTTTGTCTGGTCAAGAACGTACTTTCTTGCAATATTTATTAGAGCCGATAACCGCGATGTTTAGGCGCGGGGCGCGAGGTTAATATGCGTAAAGAGGTCATCATGCGTAAATTTATTTTACCTGTCATATTTGTTCTTAGCACAGCCTCTATGGGGACGGCTCAGACATCTGACTGCATGACATTTTCTCAGGCTCTAAGCTTGAATGCGCGCCTAGACCCATCAATCGGGCAAGCACAGGCTCAGTCCGCGGAAAGAGAAGCACAGCTCTCACAAATCAAAGCGGATTGGAGACCACAAATCTCAGCCTTCGGACGTACGACTGACGGCCCGACAGGCGTTGGCGATGGGCAGACCAATAACCAAATCGGTATTGTTGTCTCCCAGCGCGTTTATGATTTCGGAAGAGGGAAGCTTCAGCAAGAGGCGGCAAAATCAAGAATTGAGTCTGCGAACTCAAATTTGGATCATAGCAAAAACAGCTCCGCCTATGAACTGGCGGGTATATATCTAAGCGCTATGAGGTCCAAAGAACGAATTGAGAGCGCGCAGGCCCATAAAGGTTATTTAAGTGATCTGGTTGCTGATCTGCCTAAACGCTTGGCCGCTAATTTGATTACGGCTGCGGAAAATAGCAGTGTTGAGGCCGAGTATAATCTTGCAAATTCTAGCTTGATTGAAGAAGAATTGGGGCTCATTGGGGCTTTGGCTGAGCTCTCCGTTTTAACGGGGCAGTCAGGAGCTGTCTGTGATAGCTTGGCGGGATTTGACGGTGTTTTAGCCGCGAATATGCCGAGCACATTGGTTGAGGCTGTTGAAGTTGCTAGAACAAGAAATCCAGAACTGCGCAGCGTTAAAGCAGAAGTATCTGCGATAAGAGCAGAGCAAGATGTTGCGAAAAAAAATAAGCTTCCTGCAATTGATTTCCAATTTGTCTCTGCATTTGCAAATGAAGATTTTGGCGATTCATTTGAAAATGAGAACAGGGTAGGGCTTCAATTTAACACCCCGATAGCTGGGTTTGGGCGCTTTAGCGGGGCGCGTGATGAGGCCTCGCGTAGATATGAAGCGAGCCAGCTATCGCTAGATTATCAGAAGCGTAATATCGAAAAATCCGTGACTTTGGCTTGGCAAAGAGCCATTGCATTTGAACGTCTCTCCTTGTCACAAATAGATATAAAAGACAGCCTTGAGGAACGCTCCGCTGCATTGACTATGGAATTTGAAAATAATTTGCGCCCCTTTGAGGATATTTTGCGCGCAAAGGCTGAGATTCAATCGACGACTCTGCGCCAGATTGAGGCCAAATATGCTGCTATGGAAGAAAAGCTGCAAATTGCATATCTTACGGATAGTTTGACCCTGCAATAATATTTGGCCTCTGAATATTTGGCTTGTGCCGCTCATGACTATTTACTTGACGTGGCGCGCGTAGTTTTCAATGAAATAGCCAATCGATATAATATTGTGAATCTATGCCGCGTAATAATCAAAATTATATAGCCTCCGTAGCGCCCATGATGGACTGGACGGATCGTTATTGCCGTTGGTTCCACCGGCAGCTCTCCTCCCATGCTTTGCTCTATACAGAGATGGTTGTGGCCGATGCGGTGATATATGGAGAGCGCGATTACTTGCTTGGCTTTGATGATTGCGAGCATCCTGTAGCGCTTCAGATTGGCGGGAGCGACCCTGCCAAATTGGCCAAGGCGGCTAAAATTGGCGAAGATTTTGGCTATGCTGAAATTAATATCAATATTGGCTGCCCTTCTGATCGGGTGCAGGCGGGACGCTTTGGGGCTTGTCTTATGCAAGAGCCAGCATTGGTGGCGGATTGTTTTAAGGCCATGCAGGATGTGGTGGATGTGCCCGTCACTGTTAAGTGCCGATTGGGCGTTGATGACCAAGAGGTAGAGCGTAGTTTACCAGAGTTTTTGCAGCGCGTGAGCGAGGCAGGCTGCACACGCTTTATCATTCATGCGCGCAAGGCTTGGCTAAAAGGGCTCTCGCCTAAAGAAAACCGTGACGTGCCGCCGCTAGATTATGATCTGGTGCGCCAGATGAAGGCCGATTTTGCGCATTTGACGATAGAGCTTAATGGCGGTTTAGCTGACATTGATACAGCGCTTAATGAGGCGGCGGGACTGGACGGCTTTATGCTGGGGCGCGCGGCTTACCAGACCCCGTGGATATTGACGCAAATTGATAGCGCCGTTTATGGCGAAGCTGATTTTGCCTTATCACGGGCTGAGATCGCTCAGCGCCTGATTGGCTTCGCGCAAAGATTTGAAGCGCAAGGCGCTAACCCTAAAGCAATTCCGCGCCATATTACGGGACTTTTTCACGGCCTTGCCGGCGCGCGTCATTGGCGACGGGCTTTGTCTGAAAATATGGCAGGCGGAGGTCAGGCCTCGCTGGCTATTCGCGCGGCTTTGGAGGCTGTTTTAGAGGCGCAAAGACGCGCCGCCTAGCTCATTTATTTGGATTATAGCCGTAGGATAAGCGATTGCGGCGTGGCTTCGACTTTTTGTAATTGTCCCAAATAGCTCATGCCCAGCAATGATGTGTGAAGGCCGTCTTTGATAATAACGGCTTTGACATTGCGCAGAGTAATCGTGCCTACCGAGACTGATTTTAGCTCGACATAGGCAGCAGGGATAGTCCCGCCCGCTGTATTAACCTGATGAGAAAAATTCAGACTATTTAGGGACAAGCCAGCTTTGCGGGCATCCTCGAGCGTAAGCGCAACTGTGCTAGCGCCGGTATCGACCAAAAACTTTACATAGGCTCCATTGACTTGAGATTGAGCCCAAAATTGTCCATCTGCGGATTTGGTTATGGAGACTGTTCCGCTGCTTATTTGCGATTGAGCGGGCGCAATATTTTGCGCAATATTTGTGGCAGCATTTGCCGCTCCATTTGTAGCGCTATCTGCAAGCTCTTGCGTTTGCTCAGCCCCGCTTAGGCCAAATTGCGCCTTAAGCGTATCTTGGTTTTTAATGGTATATACGAGCCCAAATCCCATGGCGGCAATCAGGACGCAGTCTCTAGCGATTTTTTCAAACATAAGGCTGTATAACGCCCTAGCATTGAAAATGTGTGAATCAGGGGAATAATATAATGATTGGCCCTATAAGGCCTTGGATAGGGAGCTTTTTTGGTGATTTGAGGTTGTTTTGCCTCATGAAACTTTGCCGCTAGGTACACTCCGCCCTATTCTCGCATTAGCGACTCTGATATGTGACAGGCTTGTAGAGGAAAATTATGACAGAGACAGCATCATCATCTAAACCGTTTAGCGACATTCGCGCGCTCATTGAAGGCATGCCCGCGATT
>JALZUP010000180.1 GCA_023301505.1 Robiginitomaculum sp. | reverse complement strand
CAGCGCAAGGGCGGGATGCGGGGCCTCGCGCCATGCCTTTTCAATGACTTTTCCGGCGCGGTCAACATGGCCCTCTTTGACAAGAAGCCGGCTTGCCAGAGCCGTGGCAGGTACAAAGGCTGGATCGTCACTGGCCGCTTTTACAGCCATATCTAACGCGTCTGTTTTGCCCTGATCGGCAAGCTCATCAGCTTGCGCGGTCTTGAGCACAACAGAGCGGCGGCGCGATATATCTTTGCTAATATGTTTGCGTTTTTCGCCTATGGCCAAAGTATCAAGGGCGGCGCGCCAATCACTATTGGCAACCTTTGCATTAAATAAAATATCAAAGGCCCATTTGGCGTCTCTATTTTCAGAATAGGCCTGTTCGGCATGGCTAATGGCCGTACTCATATCACCACGCGCAAAGGCGAGTGAGGCCAGACCGCGCTGTCCAACGCGGCGGGTTTTTTCATCATCAAGCATGGTTTTATATTGTGCTTCGGCTTCCGCTGGATCCCCAGAGACTTCCGCAGCTTGGGCGGAGACAATATTGCCTAGCACAGGGCGGTCTATCAAATTGCGGGCGCGCGCCGCTTTTTTGCGCGCCTTATCTGCGTCCCCTGCCGAGGCAGCAATCATAGCATCTTCGAGCGCCTCTAAGGCTTGGCCCTGTTTGCGGCGGCTCACCCCCGTTCTTAAACGGCGCGGCAAGTCGGCCAAAAACTTTAAAAAGCTCCAAATCAAAATCACGCCAATCGTATAAAATGTCCCCACCAAAAAGGCTTTTTGTGAGGATAATGTCACCTCTTTGCCCATAGCTGTCACACTCATCATATCGGTGCCGCCAATCCACACCATGACGGCAAAAATAACGATGGTTAAAATCAATACGCCTATAAATGTGCGGAGAATAAATGTCTTCATGATCGCTCCTTAAAGCGTTTCTTGTTAAAGCGTTTTCTTTTTAAAGCGTTTTTTGGGCTTGGACAATCCAAGGCTGGGCGGCAGCGCGTAAGCTGGGATTAAGGCTCTCAAGCGCATTTATAGCGCCGCGAATATCTCCAATATTGACCAAGGTCTGAGCCTGATCAATGATGTCTCGCGGATCAACCGCATTCGTATCGCGCACCTGAACATGCTTTGAAAACAAACGGCGCAGCCATGTTGGATTAGCCTCGGCGCGTTCTTGCGTTTGCAAAACTGAAAGCAATTGCTCACGCGGGAAATTTGCTGACAAGTCAAAATCTGTCTCATCTTGAGCTTTTGGGTTTGATGATAGCTCATTTGCGGGGCTAGCGCCCTCACCCCCTGTAACTCCCTCGCGGTAAGACAAGGTTGCCGATGGCGGAATGGTCGCCAAGCTCACGCGTAACTCTTCGAGTTTGCCTTCCAGCGCATCAAGACGCGATAAAAGCAGTGAGGGCGCGCCTTCGGGCATCTCCTCACTCGCCATGAGCGTTTCCATAGCGTCAATTTTATTAAAGAGCGGCGACAAAGCCGCAGCGCGCTCTGCTGATATATCTATTTGTGCTTGCGCGTCCACGGCTTGCTCAACAGACTGCACGCGCGCGCTAAGACGGCTAATATTTCCCAGCGTATTATTTGCATCTGCCAAATCTGCCTGAATATCCCCTAGATTATTTTGCTGCCACGTAACTTGCTCGCTAAGAGCGCTCAGGCTAACGCTATTGCGCGTAATGGCCTGTGCGGGCGCGGCATTAGCGGGATCTAAATAGCGCGGGGCAAATGCGCCAATCCCGCCCCCAATAAGGGCCGCCAGCGCAGAAAACACACATAATGTCCCAATTGAGACGCCTTTAGATGCAACTTGTGACGGCTCTTTTTGGCTTACGCAATCTGACTCATCTTCAAATGGCTCATCTTCAAGCCCCTTATCATCATGAGCATCATGTGACTCAGCATTATCCGAGCTTGCATCAGAAGCGTCAAAATCGCGCTCCCCATCTATATCTGTATCAATTGTCATATATGTCCTCTTGCCTAGCTTACGCCTTAGATGCGGCAAGCTCAAGCGCTGCTATCAGACTTGGCTCATCTGGTTTTACAGCAATATTACGGCTCGCAAAGCTAATATCCCCCAAAACGGCATCAATGGCAGGTGAGAGAGAAACAATATGCAGATGGGCAAGCGCGAAAGAATATGCCTCTTGCATCAAGCTCACAAATCTTAGCGCGCCTTTGGGCGAGTATAGCAGCACGGCTTGCGGGCTAGAATCTGCCTCCAGACAGCTCAAAGCCTGCTGCGCAGCCTGTGGCAAGGTCTCAACGGGGTGAGTGGCATAAATAATCGTGCGCTGGGCCTTAATTCCAGCTTGCGTCAAAGCGTCCACCAAATCCCCCGCAATATGCACGCCTGATAAATGCACAATCTGGTCTGGCTTGCTTTTTATAATCAGCGCGGCAAGATCATCCACAGTGCCATAAGCGCAGCTAACATCAACAAAGCCTAAGCGCTCAGCCATATTTGCCGTTGCCTCTCCGACAGCAAAAATTTGCCAGTCGCGGCGATCTGTGAGCGCGGCAAAGGCGCGCGCGCCATTCGGGCTGGTCAAGGCCAATGCGGCCATATCTGGCGGAGCTTTATCGGGCGTGCTGGCCGCTTTTAATCTGAGCAGCGGAGCCGATAAAGGCGTAAACCCAGCCGCTTTAAGCGCATCGAGTGAGCCATGCTGGGCGCTATCTGTGCGGGTCACCCAGACCATCCACTCTGAAAAGCTGTGAGCTGTTTGAGCCATTAGCTATTCCAATTTAGCGCTGGCCCCGCCTCGGCCTTAATTTGCGCGCCAAGCTCAGCGCCCAAATTTTGCGCCTCAATTATCGGATTTGCGCCCAGCGCAATACTCTCATCGCGCTCAAAACTATTCATGCCAAAGGGGGTTAAGGCTTGGCCGCGAAAGCGCAAATTATCGCCTTTTATCTGTGCCAGTCCAGCAATGGGCGTGCGGCAGGAGCCGTCCAGCGCCTTTAAAAAGGCCCGTTCGGCAGAAATGCGGATTTGCGTTTCGCTATGATTGAGCGGCGATAAAAGCGCCGATAGACGCGCATCATCACGCCGAATTTGCACGCCAACTGCGCCCTGAGCAGGAGCAGGAAGCATCATATCGACATCAATATGTGAGGCTATATGCTCCTCTTGGCCCAAACGGTTTAGCCCCGCGGCGGCCAAAAATGTAGCGTCGCAAAACCCCTCCGATAGGCGGGTCAGACGCGTGCCGACATTGCCGCGCAGCAATTTAACCGTCAAATCAGGACGCAGGCGCAAAGCTTGGGCTTGGCGGCGTAGCGAGGCGGTTCCCAGACAAGCGCCCAGCGGTAGTTCAGCTAAGCTTTTATGGCGCTTTGATATAAAGGCATCGCGTACATCTTCGCGCTCTAAAATAGCCGCAATCTCAAAACAGCTCTCTAGCGTGGTCGGCACATCTTTCATTGAATGCACCGCCAGATCAATCCGCCCATCGGCCAAGGCCTCATCTAGCTCTTTGACAAAAAGACCCTTGCCGCCAGATTCTGATAATGGCCCCGTGACCTTATCGCCTGTTGTGGTGAAAATATGGATTGGCAATAGCGGCTCTCGCGCAGCCGCAGGAATATCCCAGCGCTCACCCAAAAGGCGCTGAACAAGCCGCGCCTGAACCATGGCAAGCGGAGAGCCGCGTGATCCAATATTTACTGGCGCAAAGTCGTCAAATTGTTGCATAAGTCTGGCGTCCTAGCTAAGAGACTGGGCATGGACATAGCCCCTCACAGCCCTCACGCGCAAGACGCAATTGCCCCTCACCTTACGGTTTTAGGCATTGAGTCCTCTTGCGACGAAACGGCGGCCTCAATTGTGCGCCGCCACGCCGATGGGCGCATTGACGTTCTCTCCTCCATTATTGCCTCTCAAGATGATCAGCACGCCCCCTTTGGCGGCGTTGTGCCAGAGCTGGCCGCGCGCGCCCATATTGCCAAAATTGACGGCATTACCGAAAATGCCATGAGCGCGGCTGGAATAGAATATGACGCATTGGACGCGGTAGCGGCCACGGCTGGGCCGGGCTTAATCGGGGGCGTGATTGCGGGGCTTATGACGGCCAAGGGCCTTGCGCTCTCATTGGGCATTCCGCTGATTGGTATCAACCATCTTGAAGGCCATGCCTTATCCCCGCGTCTGGCCAGCCCTTGCCCCTTTCCTTATCTTTTATTGCTCGTGTCTGGCGGGCATACACAGCTTTTATCTGTCAGCGGCCTTGGCCAATATAAACGCCTTGGCTCAACCGTCGATGACGCGGCAGGTGAAGCTTTTGATAAAACCGCCAAAGTCATGTCGCTGGGTTTTCCGGGCGGTCCTGCTTTGGAGAGGCTGGCGAAAAAAGGCAATGATAGAGCCATTAAACTGCCCCGCCCTTTTGCAGGTAAAGACCATGCTGATTTTTCTTTTGCTGGCCTAAAGACCGCCGCCTTGCGCGCCTATCAAGCACTGGGCGATAATCCCAATGATGCAAAAAAGGCCGATCTTGCCGCTAGCTTTCAACGCGCCTGCGCGGATATTTTATGCGAGCGAAGCGGGAAGGCGATGGATATGTTTTTAACAGATAGAGCTGAAACACATAAGCCGCACCGCTTTGTTGTGGCGGGCGGGGTCGCGGCCAATAAAACAATTCGGGCCGCCTTGCAGGATTTATGTAGCGCGCGCGGCTTTGATATGTTTTTACCTCCCTTTGAATTTTGTACAGATAATGCCGCGATGATTGCGCTTGCTGGCGTAGAGCGCTTGGCCATTGGCGATATAGATGATTTATCTGTGCCGGCCCGTCCGCGCTGGCCTTTGGACGCAGATAGCGCTAAGTTGTCTCCTGCCAGTGGCAGCGGTAAAAAAGGACCAAAATCTTGAGTCAAACTTTTCAACATATTGGCGTTATTGGCGGCGGGGCCTGGGGCACAGCCTTGGCGCAAAGCCTTGCTAGCTCAGCAGGCGAATCAGCCCGCAAAGTAACATTATGGGCGTTTGAACCCGATTGCGTTAGCGCCATTCAAAAAAGCCGAGAAAACAGCCTTTATCTGCCCAGTATAAAACTATCAGATAATATTAGCGCGACATCTGATCTATCTGATTTAAGCACGGCTGACCTTGTCCTTGCCGTACCGCCCGCCCAGCATATGCGCGCCACATTAAGCGCCTTTGCCCCCCATGCCAAAGACGGGCTACCCATTGTGCTTTGCTCTAAAGGTATCGAGCATAGCACGCTTGCCTTTATGGCCGATGTGCTGGCCCAAACGATTCCCAAGGCGCGCCGCGCTGTCCTGTCTGGGCCAAGCTTTGCCATTGACGTAGCGCGCGGACTTCCAACCGCTGTCACCCTTGCCTGCGAAGATAAAACACTCGGCCAAAAAATCGCCGATAGCCTTGCCGCCCCCGCCTTTCGCCCCTATTGGACCAAAGACATTATCGGCGCGGAAATTGGCGGAGCGGTTAAAAATGTGCTGGCGATTGTCTGCGGCATTGTCATTGGCAAAGGCCTTGGAAAATCCGCTCACGCCGCCATTCTTGCGCGCGGCTACCGAGAAATGAGCCGTCTGGGCGAAGCGCTGGGCGCGGATCCAAAAACTCTGACAGGGCTGTGCGGGCTAGGTGATTTAGTTCTAACCTGTAGCAGTGAACAATCGCGCAATATGTCCTGCGGGCTTGCGCTGGGCAAAGGCGAAACCCTTGAGCAAATTATGAGCGGACGCGCCGCCGTCACAGAAGGCGTCGCCACCGCGCCCGCGCTTAAAACCCTCGCCGCGCAGCATAATGTCGACATGCCCATATGCGGGGCCATGGCCGATATTTTGGCGGGAGATAAAAGCGTAGACATGGCCATTGCCGAGCTGCTCTCTCGTGATTTAACAGCTGAATTGGAATAATTATGCATTTTATCGTCTATGCTAAAGACAAGCCGGGCGCGCTTGAAATTCGCAAAACCAACCGCGAGGCTCATTTGGCCTTTTTAAAACAAGAGGCCGCCGTCAAAGTCTGCATAGCGGGGCCGCTTTTATCTGATGATGGACAAATGATGATAGGTAGCACGCTCATCGTTGAAGCTGATAATCTGGGCGCCGTCAAAGACTGGCTTAAAAACGACCCCTATGCCAAGGCGGGCCTGACAGGGGAGCTTAATCTGCACCCTTATATTTGGGCTATTGGCAAGCCGTAAATATAGACGGCCCCAATATCTGATTATTTACATGTCGAGCTTGGCCCCATATCCAAATGAAAATGATCTGCATGGTCGGCATTATAATCTGGCGAAAGAGTCACGCGAAAAAGACGGCAAGCTATGTTGCGCGCTTGGCGTAAAAAATCTTGGCGCGCGGGCTCTCCGTCCCAATCTTTGAGCACAGAGATAAGCCGCCCATCTTCAAGCTCAAAGCCTGAAACATCCCATGCATTGGCAAATGAATGTTCAGAGCGCGATGATGTGCCTGCAATATTACGGCAGCTATAACTGCCATAATGATGAATATGGGATAGCCCGCTTTTAAAAATATCGCGGGATACCCGATCAAGCTCTCTTAGCCAAATCTGGCTTGCCGCCGCAACGGGGCATAATGTGGTCAGCTCCGCGGGCACAAAGCCAATATTTTGGGAGCCCGTCATGGAGATAGCTGCGCTCCAGCCGCAGCCTTGTTCATCTTTTCTCTCTGATACAAGAGTAAAATCCGTAGCCTGCCCCTCGCCCTGTAAAAGCGCGGTGCATTGCTCGCTCGGAGCCATGCTTAATTTTAAAAGCTGCGTGCGCGTCGCCCAGCCAATATCGGCGCTCAGGCTTAGCGGTTTCCAAGGCAGGTGCTCAGGCGCAATATAATGATTGGCCGCGCGCGAGCCGCCATATAGCGCCAACATTATCAGCAAAGCCAGACAGCTATATTTGAAAGGGTTTTTAGAAAAACCTCTAGAAATAGACCTGAAAGGCCCCCTAAAGATACGTCTGAAAATCCCTATAGACACCGCACTGGAGAGAAGCCTGAGAAGGGTTTTGGATTTGAAAATTTGCCTGACCAATCTGGCGAGCATGATTATTTCACCAAACAAATAACCTGAGCTATACGCCTCTCTCGCCTGTAACGATCAGCTTGAGTGCCAAAGCTATTAATTTGAATTGGCTGGCCATCGGCCTGGTCATATTTTGACGGCATTAAATCCGTCATAGAGCTAGGCGCGACTGTAAAAACACGGCCTCGGCGCGGCGCTTCGGCGGACACAACTCCAAAGACTTCGCCGTCTGCGTCCAATACGGGAGCGCCAGATAATCCCCCCAAACTTCCCGTCAATCCGCTTGTTCGGCTCACCTCCGCCCACACATAAACAGCTTCTTTGGTATTATAACGCCCCCGCGTTATTAATTGGTGACGGCCAATAAGGGAGGCGGCAACCTCGCCGGGGGAGCCTTGCGGAAAACCAAAAAAATAACCCATTTCATTATAGCGGCGATCTGAGTTTAAATCAGACGGCAAAGGCTCGCGCGACCAGCGCGTGCGCAAAATAGCCGTATCAGAGTCTTCGGAGACGACCACTTCATCCACTGTGATAGCGCGCAATGCCCCATTTAACAGCCCGACAGCATCACAGCCATCCACAACATGGCGCGCCGTCACCCAATTTCCCTGCTCATCAACAGAAAAAGCGGTCCCCATAGTGCTGCTCGCCCCGGGCTCGAGATCAACGATACTGCTCGCATCAAATGGGTTTGCATCTGGCAGAGCTTCGCCCAAAGGCGGCGGGGCTATTGGCGCGACCCCGTCTGTCGCGCGCGACGCATGAAGAAGGATCATCCCCAATATCAAGGCATATATCGCCCAATCTGGAAGTCTGAACCTCATCGTCTCTTGCCGTTAAAATTTCACAAATATGGCTGAAGCGAGCAAAATAGAGCCCGCCATTTTGAAGGCTATCAACACACATGCCGCGGCGATGTCATCTTCTTTTATTCGGTTGGGCAGACCCGGCAAAACCATTTCCGTAACCCGAAATAAGAAAAGCTGTAATAATAAGCTCACTGTGCCCCATAGCAGAAGATCAAATAAAGACACGCTAGAGGTTAAGCAGGCGGCAAGAGGTAAGGACAGAGCAATCAAAAATCCGCTAAAGGAAAGCGCAGCCGCCAGATTGCCTTCACGAATAAGCTCTACTTCGCGGTGCGGGGTAAGACGCACATAAATCACAACGCCAATAATATAGAGCGCCGTGGCTAAAAGTAGAAAAAATATCAGCCAAGGAAATCCTGCTGCGAGGGAGTTAAGCGCCGGTTCCATAAGTTATGCCTTATTTGCATTTTCTTGCCCCCACAGCTGACAAGATGATTATCATATTTCACGAATGTATTTGGCAAAAACCGCGTAAGAGCGCAACATCTAAGCTAAGATTTATATCCCATAGCGATAGATTAGGCTGCGCGCAGCTTACTACAGGTTGTCGTACTCGCCCATTGACTCGCTTGCTGACTCTCTCAGGCGCCGTTTTTCCGAGGCGCGCATTTTCTCAGACTCAGATTTAAGCTGCCCGCAAGCGGCAAAAATATCGCGCCCGCGCGGCGTGCGAATAGGGCTAGCATATCCAGCCGCATTGACCATATCAGCAAAGCGCTCAATCACATCCCAATCGCTACATTCATAATCTGTACCGGGCCATGGATTAAACGGGATTAAATTGACCTTAGCTGGTATGCCGCGCAAAAGATTGATCAATTCGCGCGCATGTTTAGGACTGTCATTAATGCCTTTTAACATCACATATTCAAACGTAATCCGCTTGGAGTTTGATAAGCTGGGATAGTCTCGGCAGGCCTGCATGAGTTCAGCAAGCGGATATTTTTTATTAATCGGCATAATCTGCGTGCGCAGCTCATCATTGGCCGCATGCAAAGAAATGGCGAGCATGGCATTTGTGCGCGCGCCCATAGGCACAATATCTGGCACAACGCCAGAGGTTGAAACCGTTACGCGGCGACGGCCAATGCCAAGCCCTTCAGGGTCACAAATAATATCAATAGCATCGCCCACTTTTTGCGTATTATAAAGCGGCTCTCCCATGCCCATAAAAACAATATTGGTCAGCTTGCGGTTTTCCTGCGTGGTTGGCCATTCTCCCAAATCATCGCGCGCAATTAAAACTTGAAGCGCAATTTCCTGCGCCGTCAAATTACGCACAAGGCGCTGCGTCCCCGTATGACAAAATTTACATGTGAGCGTACAGCCGACTTGAGAGCTAATACAAAGCGCGCCCGTCTTGGAGACATCAGGAATAAAAACGCTCTCAACTTCTATGCCCGGCGCCATACGAATTAAATATTTTCGCGTGCCATCTTTTGAGATTAAGCGCTCAACAATTTCAGGCCGCGCGAGACTAAAAACACGCTCCATTTTGGCGCGCATGGGCTTGGCGATATTTGTCATATCGTCCCATTCTCTCACGCCGTAATTATAAATCCAGTGAAAGAGCTGCTTTGTGCGCATACGGATTTTCTTTGGCTCAATGCCAAAGTCGGCTAAAATATTGGCGAGCTCTTCGCGGCCAAGCCCAGCCAGCATGATACGCCCATCTGAGGCGCGCATAAGCCCATCACTGGGCGTTGCTGGATTATCTATAAGCGGGGTTCCCATAATGGCGCGCCCTATAACATGGGCGCGGCATAAGGGGAATAGGCAGTACGCGCTTTAACTGCAAATGTTGCGTGCCTTAGAAAGCGCCGCTGTTATGCCTTTAAGCGAAAACTCATAGCTTGTCGCCGTACCGCGCGTGGAGACGGCATCAATACGCATAAGCGATCCTGCGCGCATATTTTTTACAAGGCTGCGCTCTTCGCTCGAATTTTCAACAAAGGCTTCATTTTGCGACACATACATTGGGATTTTAGCAGATCCAATACGCGCATTTGGCGGCGAGGATACTTTAAAAGAATAACCCGTCATCAGGCTGGGCTGTTCTTTAGCCGCGCCATTTTGCCAATTCGCCACCATGAAAAATACATCCCCATGATTTACATTTGTCGGGCTTGCATCTTTGGGTTCAGAAAGAGCATAGCAAATCTTGCTCGCGCCATCCCCTTGGGAGTAAACAACCCAGTCGGTGAACTTACCCTCTAATTTTGGTTCAGCTGCATTGGCCGTGCTCGCAAATACAACACTGATAGCCATAGCGCCCATAGCGCGCCCAATCTGGGTCAAAATATTATGTGTCATTTTAAAAACCTTATCATCAACATTTTAATTCCATCCCATATCGCCTTTTGCCCGCTTGCGCGTTAAAGCCGCGTTAACTGCGTTAATTTTTGTGGCTAATTTTATGGCTTTGCTTTTGCCGTTTTATAAAGCCTCATTCAAGAAGAAGATACAGCTAGCTGCGTGCGCGCAAGGCCCGCCATTCTTTCATCGCCGCCATATCTGGCCCGCCCGGACGAATAGGGCGCTCAGGATAGCCGCCTAAACATAATGTACGATCATATAAGGCAAGCGCGGCGGCAAGGCTCACATTAATACAAAACTTCGTCGGAATTTTGACAATATGCGTACATTTAGCCTGCATGTCAGGCGAGAGGCTGCCATCTTCTGGCCCCAGCACATAGCAGGCCGCTTTGGGATGGCGAAAGCTGGGTAGCTCAACACTGTCCTCGCATAGCTCCACCCCAATAAGCGCGCAGCCCGACGGCAGACGAAAATCTTCATGGCTGTCAAATTCATAAAAAGGTAAATGATCAAAGCTGCGCGACGTATCGGTTTTATTGATCGTGCGCAATTTGTGATCAGCATTAATCGTGAAAGCAAAGCTCGCGCCAAAGGCATGGGCCGTGCGCATCACCGCGCCCAAATTTTGCGCTTTAGAAATGCCTTCACAACCAACCCCAAAATATCCTCGGCTCATAAGCTCCTCTAAATCTGAAAGCTAAGCTTTACCGCGAAGTTGCCAAACGCGGCGCAATGTATAAATGGCCACAATAAGCGACACTAAGACAATTGCTAGAAAAGGCGTTTGCGGACGCATAGATGTAAAGCTTAGCCCAATGAGCGCAAAGGTCACAATATTAACTGCGGCATTGAGCAAAACTGCGCCAGCGCTCATGAGGCGCGCGCGCAGTTTAGGGTCGGCGCGGCGCTGCGCCATGGCCTGTAACGGCACAACATAAAGCCCCGCGCAAACAGAGGCGCCAATAATATCAATCATAAAGCGCGGCGTTCCCTGCGCAGCCTTAAAGGCGGCCAAATCACCCAGCCCCTCATGGCTAGAAACTTTCGTTGAGAGGTAAAGATCAAGCGTAAATATAACAATGCCGCAAATGCCAAAAGCAACCAGTCCCAAGGCTTCGCGCCCGCGCGCCAGCACGAGGCATAAAAGCGAGCCAACTAAAATGGACAAGGTCGAGGCCACCAAAATTATGGTCAGCACATCTTGATTATATTTGAGCACATCAGCCACAAAGACAGGCAAAACCAATATCAAAATATTAGAAAAGCCGTAAAACCATGCAATTCCCAACATTGGACGAAATACATCCATATGCTCAAGCGAGGTTTTCAAAACGCCAATAATGGAACTGATCGGATTATAATCCACCTTTAGGTTGGGCTGGGGCGCGGGGGCGGGCGGGCACATTTCCGCAGCCGCCCAGCCAATCAATCCCATAATTAACATGATAACGGACACAATGCGCGGGCCTGTCCAAAAACTACTATCTACGGACATCAAGGCGAGCTTAATTCCAATCACCATGCCCAGTAATATGGTGAAGAACTGAAACCCGCTCATCAGCCCATTGGCTGTGATCAGGTCTTTATCATCTAGCCATTGCGGCAAAACCGCATTTTTTGTGGGCGAGAAAAAAGCAGATTGCGCCCCCATTAAGAGCAGCGAAAAGGCGAGAATATATGTGTTTTCTAAAAAGAAACCAAGCGCGGCCACACACATGATGACGGCTTCGGCCCGCTTGACCCATTTCAAAATAAGGGCGCGGTCGACTTTATCGGCAATTTGCCCCGCTATGGTGCATAATAGCAAAAAGGGCAATGTGAATAAGAGCGCGGCCATAGCCACCAAACCATCACGCGGTAAATCTGGCGAGAGGAAAACCATTCCGCCAAAGGTGACCAGAGCAATCAGCGAATTTTTCAAAACATTATCGTTAAATGTTCCCGCTTGGAACAAAACGAAAAGCGGCCAAAAACGGCGCGAAGAAAAAAGCTGACCTGCAGATTTTAAGCTCATAAATTTTCCCGCGCGCCCTCATTAAGCTCGTCTCTAACA
>JALZUP010000179.1 GCA_023301505.1 Robiginitomaculum sp. | reverse complement strand
GATGTGGCCGCCGAAAAGCTAAACTTGCAGGTGACCTTCGCCAAGCAGCTCGGCGAGGCAATCAATCAGCTACGCCAAGAAGAGGCACAAGAACAAGCCTCCGAAGCAGTAGAACAAGCGACCGAAACGCAAAGACAGTTTCCAATGTTGGCGACAAGCGAACAAGTCAACGTCGAATTGTCGGCTGAGATCACCGAACTGGAAAATGAATCCAGCAAAGCCGCGACGTCGAGCCGCGAACTGGGTCAGCAGTTGATCGACCTAAGCGATAAATTCAGCGACACTCGAACTCGAATCAGCGCAATCGGGCGCTCGGACACCGTTGGGGCGATGTTGCGAAAGCGAAAGGCTGACTTGCCCAGCGTGTTTGAGCGCCAACAGCGAGCCGTATCGGCTCACGACCGAATCGAAGACATACAATTTGAACGATTTCAAACTGCAGAAAGCTTGTCCGAACTTTCCGAGGAAGCGATTAGGACCGAAATTGAAGACGCCGGAATCGAGATCACCGACGACCAGTGGAAGAACCTTGCAGAGCCAGTCGAGAAGCTGATATCTCGCCGACAAGAAGCACTCCGCGCGAAGGACAAGATTCTTGATCGACTGTTCACAACCTACATCGAAACCGAAACAACCAGCAGCCAAATTGCGACGACCACCGGTCAATTCAGCGAGTTCATCAACGAAAGGATTTTCTGGATCCGATCAAACAAGCTACTGTTTAGCGAATGGGAAATCGACAAAGCTGACCAGTCGATTCTTGGCAGCAGTGCTTGGTCTAAACTTGCCGAACCTGCGACTCAGGCGGTCAAAAAGCGTTCCGTGTTTTTCATACTTGGCGGGTTGTTGATCATTGTGCTGTTAGCCCTCCGGCCAATCATGCGACGGCGAGTTGACATGTTTAGCGAAACTGCCGCCAGCGGATCGTGCGTTACGTTTTGGCCGACCAGCCGCACTGCAATTCTTACTGTTTTGGTTTCTATCACGGTTCCGCTGCTAGTGTTTGGCATTGGCTGGGGGTTCGGGGAAATCCAAGTTCCCGGGTCGCGTTTGTTCGCAGCGATTTCCGGAGCCTTAATGATGACCGGTTTATTTGCGATGCCCTTCGAAATCCTCAGACGGATTTGTCGCCCCAAGGGTCTGGCCACAATGCACTTCGATTGGCCCAAGACAGCTGTCGCCACGCTGAAATACAATTTGGCTTGGTATATCGTTCCGGCATCCTTGTTGGTCTTCGCCGTCAGCTTGTTCGTTCGAATCGACACGGCGCATCGAGTCGACCTCTTGGAAAGAACTCTGTTCGTTGCCGCCACACTGCTAACGAGCTGGCTGCTCTATCGTGTTTTTTCACCGTCCAAAGGAATCTTTAGTCTCTACATTCAACAAAATGAGAACTCGTGGATATCTCAGACCGCCAGTCTTTGGTTCTCGGCCATCGTACTGTCGCCTATCGCTTTGGGAATTCTTACGGTTGCAGGCTACTACTTCACGGCTCTTAATTTAGCCTATTGTTTCTGTTTGACGTTTGCGGCCATCGTCGGCGTCGAGCTAGTCCGTGCATTGGTACGGCGGTTTGTATTGTTGCGTCGTCGAGCAGCACATATCGAAACTGCAAAACGTAAACGACAGGCCGAAATTGAAGCGGAACAGGAAAAGAGAAAACGAGCAGCGGCCGAGCGGCAGCGTCGAATCGAAGCCGGTGAGGACGTTGACGAATCCGAACCGCCGATGGTTGTCGCCGAGACGCTGGCTGAACTTCAGGTAGATTACGTTGACATCGACGAGCATGCCGGGCAAGCCAATCAACTCATTCGCATGTTAGGTTGGGTCGGCTGGCTGGTTGCGTTGTGGTTGGTGTGGAGTGATGTTCTCCCTGCAGCGAAGGCATTGGACGAGTATAAACTTTGGGGCGGTTCAAACACCGTAGCCGTCAGCACCCAAGACGGTGCCCGAACACCGCTACCGATGATGCCCGTCTCCGACGACAAACCGGAAGCGGATCAGGAAGAATCTGGCCCAAACAATGCTTCGACAGATAACGGTGCAGCGGAAGTCGTCACAAACGAAGACGTTCCTCAAGCCAGCTCGAATGCACAGACAAAATCAGGCCCGCTGTTCGCTTTTGAGCCACCCGATGACGATGGTGTCTCGTTACAGGATTTTTTAGTGTTCATCGCGATCGTGATTCTCACGTTCGTTGCCGCAAGGAATCTACCGAATGCTTTTGAGATGTTGTTTCTTGAAGACTTACCCGTTGATCGCTCGGCTCGTTTTGCATCAAAGGCGCTGGTTAGTTACGCAATCATCATTTTTGGCACAGCGATGGCATTGCGGACGCTGTCGATCAACTGGACTAATATCCAGTGGCTTGTCACAGCTTTGACGTTCGGATTAGCGTTTGGGCTGCAAGAAATTTTTGCGAACTTTGTCGCAGGGATCATCTTAATGTTTGAGCGTCCCATGCGAATCGGTGACTTGATCACCGTCGACGAGTTCACTGGCGTCGTGACACGAATTCGCACGCGTGCCACGACGATCGTGAACCGGGATCGAAAAGAGTACATCATCCCCAACAAGGATTTCATCACCGGCCGTTTGGTGAACTGGACGCTATCGGACGCTATCAATCGTATTCAACTAGTCGTTGGAATTGCCTACGGCAGCGACGTCGCGAAAGCCAAGCGGGTTATTTTTGACATTTGTGCCGATGATCCAAGTATCGTCGAGGATCCACCAACGAGTATCACGTTTGAGGAATTTGCAGATAGCTCGTTGAACTTGTGCGTACGAACGTTTCTCGGCGAGGTCGACAGTCGCTTGGTTGTGATTGACGCATTGCACACTCGCATCCACACGGCATTCAACGAGGCCGGAATTGAAATTTCGTTCCCACAGCGTGACCTAAACCTGCGATCAATCGACAGCGATACATTGCAGACCTTCGCGCGGATTGCAGATGCGTCAAGCAGGAATTCGCAGGAATCATAAACGCGAATCTACTGTGCGAAGATGTCGTCACCATTGACTAACCCCGACGATTGCGCTGCAACCATGAACGTTGCAAGCCTCGTGTTTTACTTCGACCAGCGGACGCATTCTAGCAGGGCAGCATCGCGAACGCTATCAGCTTGGAAAGCTGAGCGACATTGTCGCTCGGTTCTCCGAGCCGATAGCGTGCCGCCTCCACGTTTTGTCAAACAACGCAGCGTCCATACTAAAAACGCCCGCGCGAAGATCGGTAGAGATACCGCCCCTCCGCAATCTGTGCTTTTCTGGGAGTGTCTCGAATGTAGCCGCGCAGGTACTCAAGCTGATTCTCATTCCGCACAAGATGATCAAACGGTTCAGGAAACCAAAGGGCTCCGGTTCTTTCTGTTAATTGATTGATTTGCCTCGCTGTGTAACGCATCCAGCCACCCGGTTGGGACTTCGCAATTTCGCTTGACCGAAACGCGACGAGGAGATGAACATGATTTGGCATGATCACAAAATCTCCCAGCCAGTAGCGATCTCCATGAAACTTAGTGAACGACTGAGCCACCACGTTGGACGCGATCGGATTCGCCAGATTGCAGGCACCAAGGCAAGTGTCCAAGGTGGTCTCACGTTGACGGGAAAAGTGTTTGTCAAACTGCCGCTGTTGGTTTGCTGACAGTGCGCGGTAGCCAGCTTTCCAATCCCGTTCGACCTGCACACCATGACGCCGCAGAAAGTCGATCCGCTCGCGGTGCCAGTTTAAGATGACGGATTTTGGGATGGAATCGTTGAGCCGCATGGTTAAGAAGCAAACGGCTGCGGGTTGGTGTCGATGCGGTCGAGTGCGATCCCATTGGTCGAAATCCGCTTTTGAATCAAAGAACTCACCGTCAAAGCTGTCCATGGCGACTCCTTGCAAAAGGGGATACGGAAGTGCGAGGCTGGTGTTTTATTGGGGCACGCTATCAGCTTGGAAAGCTGAGCGACAATGTCGCTCGGTTCTCCGAACCGAAAGCGTGAACCACCACCTTCAGTTTATCCAGATTAGTCAAACGTAAAGTTGTTCGATTCGGCAAAGTCTTTGTGCGGTGCCATGGTACTTGCTTGCTATTAGAGCATACCTCTGGGCGGCGATGGGGCTATCGTTGCACACAGATCGCTGTCAGCTTGGAAAGCTGAGCGACATTGTCGCTCGGTTCTCCGAACCGAAAGCGTGCCTGATCGAGGAATTAACTTCAACAACAGTTGTGTTATGAGCGCATATTTTAGCCCCCAACGACAATCGTTTCCTTTGGTTTAGTAGACGTATGAATCTCATGGATTGTCCCGTCATC
>JALZUP010000178.1 GCA_023301505.1 Robiginitomaculum sp. | reverse complement strand
TAGGTTGTACACAAATTGATTGTCAATATATTACATAGAACCAGCCAAATAAATTTGGCGGTTACATATGACTCAAACATCATTCTCGGTCACCCTGTATGGCTATCTTCACTCCTCACGCCTTGTCTTACTAAAAAATAGTCTCATTTAAACTATCAATTACTTATGACTTCAACCACTAGCAGCTTACCTTTACACTATGCTCTAGCATAATCGTACAGGGATCCCCTACTTCTCCCCAATTCCCTGTAGTGGTAGCATCTACGCTTCCGTCGTCATTAACGACTAGCGAGTAACCGAAAGTTGGCGCACCACAACCTTGAGGCGAACCGTTTGCAATCAGCTTCACAGATGGTAAATAAACCTCTCCTTCTGCTGGTGCTAAAATGGTGAATGGACCACTAGTACCAATTACATCCGAAATAATAATACTCTTCTGAGGGATGTATTGATCGGCACAACCACCGCCGCCTGATCCATCACAACATGTTAGATCAGCTGTTGGTAATTCGCATTCTTTTTCTTTGACTAGGTCACAGCCGTTTTGCACTTTGACACATACACCTATTACTGCATCGTCTCCGATTATCGTGCCTTCTGCTTCTAAGAATTCTTTGATCCCTGCGGTACCTAAATTAATTTGCTTGTACGTAGATCCTTCGCCTAACCCCTCGATTTCAGCATCATAAGCTACTGCTCCTGTTGTATAGGCTTGTACGCCATCTACTTTGAATATCCACTCTACTGATCTATACTTTGCTCTGTCGCAACATGGCACATTATCGAACCATCTTATTTCTGATAGATATACTCGATCGTCGTCTATCGTACAGTGTACGATTGGCATGTTGCTGTTTTTTTTGTAAGCCATTTTTTTCTTAATTATTAAGGGGGTTTCCCTTTTTTTGTTGATGAATAAACCATTCCCGAAAACCGATTAGCTAGGCTACAGGTGCGGAATGGTGTTTATTGTCTTTTTATTTATGAGAATTCATCGGACGGCGCTAGCCATCCGATGACTGTTTTTTTTATTCCCACGACTGCGTCATGGGCTACAAGGTGTCGTCCCGTTGGGACTGTTCTTGCTGTTCGTGCTGTTCGTGAAATCATACATCTTAAATCGTCAATCATATATCTGTGTGGTTTGAGCCATGTGGATATATGATGTATGAATTCTGATGTATGATTTATGATTTCGCCAACAGTACTCATCGGACGGCGCTAGCCATCCGATGAATATATTCTCTCGTTATTCACAAACAATCATAAATTCCTGAGTCGTACAAACAATGCCTGCTGGAGAACAGCCTGTTACTTCTTCGGAACATACGACCATTGATATTGCCGTATTTATAGGCCAACTATCGTCTATTGTAAAATCTAAGCCTACTGGTGATATACTGGTTGGATTCGGAGCATTGTAATAACTCGTTCCGTTGATGTCTACTGATACGACTCTATGGTCGGGTGCGCCGTTTATTTCGAAGCCTGTAATGTTCATTTGGCAACCTGTTCCATTTTGCCACTCTATTACTGCTGCGCCTGAGTCTCCTCCTCCACTACCTGTGTTTCTCTGATATTCGTAAGAATAAAACAAACCAGAGTTACTAGTAAAGGAATAGGTCATTGTATAACAACTATTTGCCGGATAAGTGTGCGTGATGCCTTGGGTAGTATACCCTGCATCTGATACACCATCTGTGATTACGACATTCGGACTACCATCGCCGAAATCGATTGTCACATCTGCCGGAACTACTAAGTCGTTTCCTGTATAACCTGGAGGCAAATTAAACACAGTCTCGTTTGTGAAAGGATTCAAGAACCCCTGCACTCCTCCTTCAGGGAAGTTATAGACTAGCTTTGCGTTTCCACCTGTTGCGGCACATTTACTCGGCATACATCCTGTTAAGAAAATGTCATCACTATCATTACAATCTACGCATACCTGCACGTTGATCTTTTCTGTCTGCTCATCTCCATTACAACAAGACACTACGTAAGCAAAAGTACCTCGTCCACAGCCTGATGCGTTTGGCGTTACCGTGAAGGTACCATCATTGTTGTTGACAACATTTATCGGTCCTGTGATCAAGGCTGGTCCCATAAAGAACACATCATCACATGTCCAACTATCGTTTTGCTTGACATCTATTGTGATACTAGTTCCCCCCTCTTGCATACAACTTCCTGGTATATTGAAATTATCGTCTGTTCCTGCCACGGAAGCACTACAAGTAGTCGAGGTAACTTGACAACTAGTTATTGCTTCACAATCATTTGCATCAGTGACCGTCAGTGTATATGTACCTATTGAAAGGCCAGTAATATTAGCAGTTGTTGCGCCATTACTCCATTCGTAGGTGTAAGGAGCCGTGCCTGCTGAAGTGATCGTGCTTGTAATATCATCATAGGATACCGAGCAACCTGCTGCAAAATCTCCGCACAAATCACTTACATCACAGAAGGTATTTGCTGTACAGCCATCTCCATCTGTTACGATTAGCTCGTAAGTACCATCTGCTAGATTTGGACCAATATTTTGATTGCTTGTAAAAAAGAAATTTGGTCCTTTCCAGAGGTAGGTATAAGGCGTACCGCCCCCAGTTGCACTACCTAGCAATAGATCTCCTGCTGGCGTACAAATTGCTATAGGTTCCTCTTTTGACCCTACTGTTGTTCTGACAACTCCTGTACAACCATTACAATCTGTTATTGTAATCGTATAATCACCTGCCGCTAAGGTTCGATCCTGATCCTCGGCTGGTGACTGTGTATTGTCGGTGAATCCGTTTGGTCCTGCCCATGCGAACTGGTAGGTCGTGGCGCCACATCCTGCACTATTATAAAATCCTGACAATAAGATAGATCCATTACTTTCACACGAAGAAGAATTCGTTGCCGCTGCTACTGCTGTCAATGTAGTACATTGACTAGTGCCTTCTACTACCGTACAACTGCCTGTATCTGTACATCCATCTGCACCTGTTACGGTATAAGAATATACCCCTGCTGCCACACCTGTAATAGTTGCCGTTGTTGCGCCATTACTCCATAGGTAGCTATAAGGTGTAGCTCCACCTGTGACGACTATAGTTGCCTCTCCATCTGCATTTCCCGTAGTAGCATCTACACTTTCACAGCTTGTTGAAAGATTATCGGGATTCATTCCAACTGTCGCAGAAACGATGCCTGTACATCCATTACAATCTGTGATTGTGATGGTATAATTACCAGGCGCTAGCGTTCGGTCTTGATCCTCGTTTGGTGACTGTGTATTATCTGTGAATCCGTTTGGCCCTGCCCATGCAAAGTCGTAGGTCGTAGGACCACAGCCTGTACTCGTATAAAATCCTGATAACAAAATAGATCCACTACTTTCGCATGACGAGGAGTTCGTAGCCGCAGTAACGGCTGTCAAACTTGGACAATTCGGTACGTCTTCGGCTACTGTACAAATGCCTGTTACTTCACAATTGATGTCATCTGTTATAGTGTAGGAATAAGTACCTGCTGCTAAACCCGTTATCGTTGCGCCTGTGCCACCATTACTCCAAGCATACACGTAAGGTGCCGTCCCTGCTGAGGGGGAAACGGTAATTGCGCCCGTGCTTCCACCTGCTGCGCTGTTGGTAGCATCGCACTGTACAACTATATTATTAACAGGAGAAACTAAAGTCGTTTCAAATGCTGCTGTACATCCATTTCCATCTGTGACTGTCAGATTGTAAGTACCTGCCTCGACATCCTGTAAATCATCGACTGCCGAAGATTGCTGAAACCCACTTGGTCCAGTCCATGAATAAAGGAAAGGTGCAGTGCCGCTTGTGATTATACCTGAAACTAATATATCTCCTAAGCCATCACAAAGGCGATTCTGAGCAGGTACAATAGTTGCGCTCAAATTACAGCTAACTGCATCTTCTGCTACTGTACAATTTCCTGTTGCTACACAAGTGTTCGCATCCGTGACTGTATAGCCATAGCTGCCTGCTGCTAGCCCTGTGATTGTTGCGCTAGTAGCGCCTGTGCTCCATTTGTAGCTATAGCCACTTGTGCCACCTGAGGCGTTCACCGTAGCCGTGCCTGTGCTACCTCCATTTTCTGTATTGGTAGAAGAACAAGCTGCTGCTAATAAAGTAGCTGGCTCGGTGACAATGTATGGTCCTGCTGTGACGGTACATCCATTTTTGTCCGTGACTGTCACGGTGTATGATCCTGCTACTAAATTTGTTAGCGGATCGGTCGTACCACCATTACTCCATCCGAAGGTATAAGGTGCAGCGCCACCTGTTGGCGCATTGATATTAATCGATCCTGTATTATTCCCTTTACAGTTTACGTTTACAACTGTCGTGATGCCTGTTGTGATGTTTGGACACATGGCTTCCGTTACACTACAGTTTATTGTCGTACTACATCCTTTTGCATCCGTGATCGTTGCACTATAATTGCCTGGTGGCAAGTTGGCAATAGTTTGTATATTTCCACCATTACTCCATACATAGGTGTAAGGAGCCGTGCCGCCTGATGGATTCGCCGTCAGTTGTCCGTCATCTGCATTTGGAGCTGATTCTGCTGTTGCAGCACAAGTAGCCATTAATGCTGCTGGACTGCTTACATTAATAGTAGCCGATCCCATACAGCCATTTGCATCTGACACATTCAAGGTGTAGTTGCCTGCGGATAAGCTGGCTATATTCGTTGCCGCACTACCATTTGACCATGCGTAGACATATGGTGCCGTACCACCTGCTATAGTAGAGGTGATACTTCCATCATTTGCACCAAAGCAACTTAATGCTGTTGCTGATAAATTGACAGTAGGATTGTTACAACCAAATTCGCTGACCGTACATGCTGCGGTAGCCGTACATCCCTTTGCATCTGTCACGACTACACCGTAGGTGCCTGGGGCTAAACCTGTAGCCGTGCCTGTAGTGAGCGAAGCATTGTGCTGCCATGCGTAACTATAGCTTGCTGTTCCTCCTGTTGGCGTGACTGTTGCGCTGCCATTATTACCATTGTTTGAGGTCTCATTCGTACAAGACATATTCAAGACTAAGGCGTTTGGTTGCGTAAGCGTGACTGTTGCGCTACCAGTACATCCATTCCCATCTGTGGCGATGACACTATAGGTGCCTGCACTCAATCCTGTAGGGCCTGCGCTCCATGTATAGTTGTAAGTGCCTGCGCCTCCTGATGCGCTAGCCGTGACTGCGCCCGTGCTTGCACCGTTACAATTGATTGCTGTTTGGACAGATGCACTGACATTGATCGTCCCACATGCCCCTGCACTAATCGTGCAAGATTGGGTAGTCGTACAATCATTGTCGTCTTTGACGGTGACCGTATAAGTGCCTGCTGATAAACCTGTGATACTGGCCGTTGTTGCGCCATTGCTCCAAGTGTAAGTATATGGTGCCGTGCCACCTGATGCGATTACGCTGGTGCTGCCATCTGCTGCACCTATCGTAGATTCGTTCGTGGTCATGTCGCAAGCTGCTGCTAATGCTACTGGCTCTGATATCGTCATGGAGCTAGGGGAATCAATGTTATATTGACAGCCGTTTGCATCTGTGATTTCTACCGTATAATTACCTGCTCCTACATTTTCTAAATGCTGAGTGACAGCGCCATTGCTCCAGAGGTAAGTCCATGGAGCTGTGCCGCCATTGACTACGAATGTTATTCTGCCATCTGTACCGCCTGAACAAGAAACATCTTTTGGTGTGATGAAGAAACTTAGCGTTCCTAATGTTGCACAATCTGCATCATCGTCGCTTGCATATAAGTTGCCATTTGTGTCACATTCTTCGTTATTCAGCACTCCTCCATTGTCGCAATCTTGCGTGGCGATTGGGGCAGTTGGATTAGCAGTGATGTAGGCGCATAACTCGGCACTGTTGGCGAAGTCGGCACATGTTTTTGGCGCTGCTACGTCATCGCTTGGATCGTATGGGTCGGTACCCTCTGCGCATTCTGTCTGATTGTCTTTTCCTGCATTGTCGCAATCTGCTGATGCGATTGGTGCGTTTGGGTTGGCTGCGATGTAGGCACACAAAGCGGCGGCATCGGCAAAATCTGTGCAGACTTTGATGGTGATGCTGGCTCCGTCACATACACCTGTGCAGGTTTCCGTATGTACGGGCTGACCTGTTTTGGTGTTGATGTATTCGGTGATTAGATCGCCGTTGATGCAGGTGTTGATGATGGTGGTCGTATTGTACTTTCCATCTACCCCTGATATTATTTTGCAGCCTGCTATCGGGACGCCTTGGGCGTTCCGACAGGGTGCAAATTGTCCTATCTTTGTCTGTGCAGTGGCTAGTGTGGTGGCTAGGATGCAGCAGAGTAGGAGTAGGTTTTTTATGTTTTTAATGCTCATTATTTTGATAGATATTATGGTTCTTGCAATTATTTAAAACCAATATACTTAAGGCAATGCAGTTATAGTAACATTACGAGTAGCATTGGGGTACTCATTACAATCTTGACCAACAAGAGCAACTGTGAAATTATAAGTGCCAGCACTTGTAACATTAAAACAACTTAAAGAACCAGCAGGTATAGTATTAGCATAATTAATTGTGACGATTCTATTTGAAGCATTGTAACTAACATTAGCCCAACTATTTGCAGCTACAAAATCAAGCCCTGACGGTAAAGTATAAGTAGCCACACCATTAGATTCAGAACCACTATCTACATTAGCAAAAGCATTAACACAAACTTCATCACCAACCGATACCGTAACTGAATTACCAACAACCGTATTTGCACCATTTACATTAAAACCAAACCCACTAAACCAAATATTACATGCAGTTGCACAAGCTACACATGATCCCCCGCAATCAATACCTGTTTCATTTCCATTTTGAACACCATCATTACAACAATCCACAGTAGAAGGATCAATAACTATAGTTCTCGAATTTGTACAACCACTTGCATCTGAAACCGTCACCACATAGCTACCTGCTGTCAAATTTGAAATACTTGAGGTAGTCGCTCCATTACTCCAAATATAACTATAAGGAGCCGTACCGCTATTAGGATTCACAAGAGCCGTACCCAAACCATTACAAGTTACATCTTGCCATTGCGCAGGTATAACTATTCCACAATTAGCAGTCCCACCCGTACAATTACAATTCGCATCATACGTCTCTCCAGTAGTAGCTGTATTCCCATCTGAACATGCACCATTCAGTGTACAATTTCCAACCGTATTATCATTCCCATCAGGAATACCATCACCATCCGTATCACATGCCGTGACAGTATCACTCGGAATACATGGATCATTAGGCGCAGAATCATTCACATCCGTTACGCCATCCCCATCACTATCTAAAGTCGATGTACCACCGCCACAATTACAATTTGCATCATACTTCTCGCCTGTCGTATTTGCATCTCCATCTGAACATGCACCATTCAGCGTACAATTTCCAACCGTATTGTCATTCCCATCAGGAATCCCATCACCATCCGTATCACATGCCGTGACCGTGTTGCTAGGCACACAAGGATTACTATCATCTGGATCACTCCCTGCATTCACGCCATCACCATCGCTATCCACTGGCTGAACTACGGTCATGCTGCCTGAGAAACTTACGCCGCTACCATCTGCGACCGTATCACCTGTACAAGAAGAAACGTATTCTAGGAAATAGATGTCGTAGCCTGTGTTTTGGTCGATCTGAGTGTCTTCTACCACAAATGATGGCAAATCGTACGCATCTAATGTATAAGTGATCCCTACTGGTGTAGCTTGTCCTGCTGCGGTGATGCTGTGCAGGACGGCTCCAGAGGCGTCTCTGATTTCTGCTAGAAAGGAGGTAGCTACGCCTGTGTTGCAGGCGAATACTGGGTCTACGCAGTAGGTGTCTGCTGCTTTGGTCTGTGTTGCGCTTAGGCAACATAGGGCGATTAGTAATCGGAAGATATTTTTCATTTTTTTATTTTTACTTTGTTAAAAATCCCACGACTGCGTCATGGGTTATAGGGTTGTTTGTCCTGTGACAAAATCATACATCATATATCTTACATCATCAATCATATATCTGTTTGGCTTGAAGCGTGGTGGATGTATGATGTATGAAT
>JALZUP010000177.1 GCA_023301505.1 Robiginitomaculum sp. | reverse complement strand
GAGCCTGTCATAGCCCAAGCCTATTTAAAGGCCGTGGTCAAAGGCGATAAACGCATCATTATTATTGACGGCGTGGCTGTCGGGGCGATTAACCGCGTGCCGCAAAAAGGCGAGACGCGATCAAATATGCATGTCGGCGGAGAGGCACGGCCTACAAATCTAACAAAAACTGACATGGTCATTTGTGACGCTATTGGGCCCATGCTTAAAGAGCGCGGACAAATATTAGTCGGCATTGATGTCATTGGCGATAAAATGACCGAGATTAATATTACCAGCCCGACAGGGGTTCAAGAGCTTAAACGGTTTAGCGGCATTGATGCCGCCGCCTTGTCTTGGGATGCAATTGAAGCGCGGCTAAAACAAATCTAACAAGATGATTTTCGTATATAAGCCAGCCTAAATAGGCTCGGGTTCAAAAGTAAAGGGCGGGCCATAATCATGGCCCGCCCTTTAGCGTATTATTGAAATTTAAATCAGAGCCTAAGCAGCAATAGCAGCTTTTAACTCACGGTCTTTTTTGTTTAGCGAATACATCGTGTCATAATCCCGCAAGACGTAAATTATAATAGCACAAACAAACATAGCGACTGTTGGCAATAAGAAAAACTCTAGAAAAACGCCGCTTCTACGGTCAAGCGTAACGTTAGATGGATCAAAGAATTTAGCATAGGCATTAAGCAGCAGCGGTATGAAGGTCGTGAAACCACTAAAAAACATCAACATGGCCCGCGTAATACGCTTAAAAAGACCAAAGAAAACAACAAGAATAAATACCATTTGTAATATTCCCGCCCCTATTATCATTGTCTCTGTAACTTCAAAGGGAAGATGGTAATATTTATTAAAAATACCTGCGCCGTGACGGGCATTGAAAATTTTATCCCAGCCCCAAGCCACAAAAACGATAAGAACGCCAAAGCGGCACATTAATAGTGGCAGGCGAAGTTTATTTTGAATTTCAGTCGACATATCTCTCTCCTAACCCAATGACCAAAGTGTATCTTCATCACGCATGATGAAAACGATAGACGCAAGTCCAAGTGTGCAAAATGCTGTAAAGTACAAAATAGACGGATGGGATTCCCCGCCAATCGTTCCGATATAATAAGCCATCAAAAACTTAGGCATAAAAGCCCCAAGCACAGCCAGCGCCAATAAAACACCTCGGGTGATTTTCTTTTGAAATCCAACAAGCACGGCGATTGCAATAGCGATCTGGATAACACCCAGAACCATCATAACGCCATTTGGCATACCGCTAATATGATAAAAATTACCAAGCTGGTCCGAATTAATTCCAGGCCGCACCAATGTGCCATAGCCCCATGCCGCAAATAAATATGCAACGATAAGCCGGCATAAAAACAAGCTTGGCCGCAAACGTTTTTCTAAATCATTATTCTGAATGTCAGTAGACATAATTCCTCCTTAATTATCTTGGGCCTCATTTAGCATGCCCTTTAGATAAGCTCTAATATATTTTCTTCGCTTTTACAAAGAAAACAAAGATAGTCTTTAATAAGATACGGCCCCCATGAGAGGCCGTAAATAGTTTAAGCGTTTAACGCGCGATCCTTCTTTGAAAAAGACCAAAGCGTATCATAATCACGCATCGCATAAATCACTATTGATGCCACAACCATACATAATGTTGGCATAAGCGAATAAGGCAAAAATAGACCGCTAACAGCATCAAGCCTTCCGCCATCTGGCGCTTGCAAGAACACAATATATCCGCCGCGTATCATCGGGCCGAAAGCAGATATAAGGCTGAGTACAATAACAAGGGCGCGAACGGGCCGTTTGAGCAAGCCCAGCAATAAAGCCAAAATAAAGACAAACTCTATAAAGCCAAGCGCAAACACCATTTCGGGCGTGATAAAGTCCAAAGAATAATGCCGGTTCATTATGCCCGCACCATGCCCTGGATTAAATAATTTATCCCACGTCCATGCTAGATAAACAATAAAGAGTGACGCGCGCAGGAAAAATAGCGGCAAGCGAATTCTATTGGCAATATTGCCAGAAACACCAGTTGCAACACCCGTTGAAAGATCATTAGAAACTATATCGGTCATTATTCATCTCCAATATTAAGAGACGCAATCGTGTCGATATCACGCAGCTTAAAAATCATAAAGGCACAAGCAAAGAGACAAAAATTTGTAAAATACAAAATAGCTGGATGCGGAACGCCGCCTATTGTCGCTGTAAAATAGCCAATAAGATAAGTCGGCATGATCATCGAAAGGCCCGCAAGGACAAGCAATATACCGCGCGTAATTTTCTTATAAACACCTAGCAATACGGCAATAGCAATAATCAATTGAATAATACCAAGCACAACCATCACCCCTGATGGCATTCCGCTAATATAATAAATTTTACCAAGCTGATCTGAATTCATCAGTGGCCGTATGATCGTGCCATAAGCATAAGCGCCAAAAACGGCAAATGTTACAACCCGCACAATCAGCAAACTAAACGATAGGCGCTTGCGCAAATCATCATCGTTAATATTAGTCGACATATTCTTCCCCTTATCCATTATCCATTATATATGGATTACATATAGCCGCATCTTTTGCGCAGCTGGCCACATCTTTTATGCAGCCTTGCTACTTTAAGGACCGTGAAGGCGCAGTCTAGGTGAAAACATTAACTTTGTATCAATATTTTGTGAACCCAGCCCCGCGCTAACCTCCTCATTTTAGGCAAGCGCAGCGCTCTGCGCGGCGCAAAGCTCGCCTATGCCCTTTGAGGCAAGGCGCATAAGCTCAGCCATTTGCTCGGCGGAAAAAGGCGTATCTTCTGCGCTGGCTTGGATTTCAATAATGCCGCCCGTTGAGGTTAGCACAAAATTGGCATCGGCCTGCGCCGCGCTATCTTCAATATATTCCAGATCAAGACGGCATGTCCCATCTACAATGCCGCAAGACACAGCCGCCATTTTATCTGTAATCGGGCTCTCTTTTAAAAGGCCTTCTTCAACTAAATAATTGCACGCCTGAGACAAAGCCACATAAGCGCCCGTAATAGAGGCCGTGCGCGTACCGCCATCAGCTTGCAAGACATCACAATCTAAAATGATCTGGCGCTCCCCTAATTTTTTCATATCAATAACGGCGCGCAGGCTGCGCCCTATCAGGCGCTGAATTTCAACCGTGCGCCCGCCTTGCTTACCCGCAGCAGCTTCGCGGCGGCCTCGCGTATGTGTGGCGCGCGGCAACATGCCATATTCTGCCGTCACCCAGCCTTTTCCCGTGCCCTTCATCCAGCGCGGAACATTTTCATCAATGCTCGCCGTGCATAAAACATGCGTGCCGCCAAATTTTATCAGGCAAGACCCTTCAGCATATTCAGACAGGCCTGCTTGAATTGAAATATCGCGCAAGGCATCAAGGGCGCGGTTATCTGGGCGCATAAAACTCTCCATTATCTCTTTTATTATATTTAGCTTTAGTCATATTCGTGCCCCAAGCTTTCTTCTAAGCTCTCTCAAACTCTCTGCTGGGCCCCCTCCTAAGGCTCTAGGCGGGGCCGCGCTTAAAATCTAGCCTTAATTAAGCCTTTATAATAATGAACCGCCGCTAAATAAGCCATTCTGTCTAGCTTCATAGACCCTGTGTTAGCTTTGCGAATATATCGCCTTATTTAGAGCCTATTCATTTGTTAGGCGCTAAGATATTTATCACAGGTGCAAATCATCTGGTCATGCTGTGCCAATTGTGCCAACCATGCCAGCTTGGCGCGCCGCCTATCTTTGGAGTCTTTATGGTTCGGTTTAAATCTTTACTGCCAAAATCAATTTTGGCCATTAGCCTTACCGCAATAAGCGCCTTAGCCGCGCCCGCCTATCTGAGCGCCCAACAGGGGCAGATACAAGGACAAGTGCAAGGCCAAATACAAGGACAGGCCGCAGTCCCCAATTTCACCCACCCTGAAACCGTGGCCGCGGATTTAGAGCGCCTTGATTTAGCCCTCAATAATACTGGCACGTTACAGGGGCGGTTTTCGCAAACAGGCTCTGATGGCTCATTAGCCAGCGGCACGCTTTATTTGCAAAGGCCGGGCAAAATACGGTTTGAATATGACGCGCCCAATAGCCTGCTCCTCGTATCGGACGGCGTCACCATTCAGCAAACAGATACGGCGCTGGGCACCTCAGACCGTATCCCGCTCTCCTCAACCCCGCTTGATTTCTTTTTGAAACAATCCGTATCCTTGGCGCGCGACACACATGTCTTGTCTTTGCAAAAATATGCGGGCGAAACACATGTAAATGTCGTTGACGCCAGCGGGCAGGCGCAGGGAAATATGACCTTGATTTTTAATGAGCCAAATTTAGCGCTCAAAGAATGGCGCGTGACAGATGAGTTTGGAACAACAACGCGGGTGAGCCTGAGCCAACTTGTTTATAATCAGCAGCTAGATCCGCGTTTATTTATTTTAGACAATAGCCGCACAACGGATCGCCGCCGCCGCGATTAAGCCTTTTCATCCTGCCTAGTTTTAGGCCCGCCCCGCGTTACTCATGCCCGCCTGACTATGCCTGCATAGACTTGCATAGCCCTGCAAATCTGTCTAACAGGCGGCATGACCCGCACAGCACAAAACCAACTCAAAGTCGCCACTTGGAATATTAACTCAGCTCGCCTGCGCATAGATCAAATTGTGCGCTTTTTAAATGAGCAACAACCCGATATTTTAGGGCTTCAAGAGATTAAATGTATTGCCGAATTATTCCCATATGCCCCTCTTCGCGAGATAGGATATGAGCATATCGAAGTCTATGGCCAAAAAGGCTATCACGGCGCGGCGACAATCTCTAAATTACCGCTTGAGCGCCTTGAGACTAAATTTTGCCCTGCAGGCGAGGCGCGCCATGTGAGCACGCGCAGTCTTTTTGGCGAGCAGTCTTTTGAGTTTCATAATTTTTACGTGCCTGCTGGCGGAGATGAAGCCAATCCAGAGACAAACCCTAAATTTAAACATAAGCTCGGTTTCCTAGCGGCCATGCATAGCTATTTTGAACAGCGCGCTCAAAAAGGAGACGACAATCAAATTCTTGTCGGCGATTTTAATATCGCCCCCCATGAGCATGATGTCTGGTCCCACCGCCAGCTTTTAAAAGTCGTCAGCCACACCCCGATTGAGGTGGAAACATTAGCCCGCCTTCAAAAGACACACAACTTCATTGATGTCGCGCGCGCCCTCACCCCCGATGATGAAAAGCTTTTTAGCTGGTGGTCTTACCGCTCTCGCGATATTAATAAATCAGACCGTGGACGCCGCCTTGATCATATATGGGTCAGCCCTGCCTTAGAAAAAGCGGCAACCCAGTCTGGAAGAGACGCGCTCACCGTACATAAGGCCTGCCGTTTTTGGGACAGACCCTCTGACCACGCCCCAATTACACTCACCTTAAACATGTAAAATAAGTTATGTTATATTATAGGGCGTAAGATTAGAGCTAATCTTCCATTTTATTCTCAAATTTTCGAAAAAAAGCGTGTTGTATTCTTGTATACAAGCGGTAGCTGTGCTTCTTTGCAACCTCGGCGTATATATTTACAAAAGAGGGATGAAAAGATGAGTAAAAGAGATGAGCTAATCGTCAAATATGCAGCAGATTTAAAAGAAAAATGCGGCGTCACGCCCGATTTAGACTTACTTAGAAAAGTCACTATTGGCTGCGGGCCAGCCATTTATAATAAGGATTCATCCACGGTCTCCGCCACCTCAGAGTCAGAGCTTGCAACAGTCAGAAATAGTTTTCTTATAAAAAAGCTCGGCCTAGCTGATAATGCAAAACTGGATGCAGCCATAGATAAAGTCATGGAGCAATATGGACGCTCTAATCGGTCTAAATATCGGGTCGTTGTCTATTATTTATTAGCTGTGCATTTTGGCAAAGAAAGCATTTACGCCTAGCCCATTACCAAAAGCGGCCAATTGCCAAAAACAATCAAGCGTCAAAAGCGCCCACCCATAATTAGGCGCGGGCAAGCGCAGATTATTAGCTGTGCAAAATAAAAAACGCCGCCAAAAGGCGGCACTTGAAAAAAGACTTAAAGCAAGGCCGTCAGGACAGCACTAAGCGGTAACCGCCAGGCTCTGTGACCAATAATGTCGCCGTGCCTTTTTGAGGTTCAATCTTTTGGCGCAAGCGGTAAACATGTGTCTCAAGCGTATGGGTCGTAACCCCGCTATTATAGCCCCAAACTTCGTGCAAAAGTTCTTCGCGCGCCACAGCTTTGCCGCCCGCGCGCATTAAATATTTCAAAATATTTGTCTCTTTTTCAGTCAGCCTTATATCGCGGCCCTCTTTTGGAACCAGCTTTTTAAAGGCGGGACGAAACTCATACGGCCCCACCTGAAAAACGGCATCTTCGGATAATTCAAAGCTACGCAAATGAGCGCGCAAACGCGCCAGCAATACAGCAAAACGAAAGGGCTTGGCAACAAAATCATTGGCCCCGCTATTAAGGCCTAAAATCTCATTCATATCCCCATCATTGCCCGTAAGCATGATAACGGGCGCGGCCACGCCCGCCTTGCGCATAAGCTGGCAAGCTTCGGTGCCAAGCATGTCGGGCAAGTCCAAATCCAAAAGGATCAGATCATAAGCCATAGCTTTGGCCATCTCCATGCCCGATGTTGCATCAGCGGCGTCATGGGCTTCAAACTCATCATAAACAGCAAATTGCTCAATGAGCTCTGCACGTAAATCATCATCATCATCAATTAGTAAAATACGTTTTTTAACGCTCATGGGCCACCGCTCCTATTTGCCTATTACCTCACATAAGCTTAGCTTAATCACAAGACATGATAAATGTCACTAAAGGATTCATGAACAGGTTTTAAGAAACGCGCCCTATGTTGACAATAAATGCTCGCCAAAAAATTCTGCATTATGATGGCGGGCAAAGATTTAGCCTGCCCTGTCTCATTGGCGAGCAGGGCTATATTGATCAAAATCTTGGCCGTGAAGGCGATTTTAAAACCCCGCTAGGCGCGTATATCTTACGCTTTGGGCTTTACCGCAAAGACCGCTTAGCGGCGCCAAAGCTAGCCAAATGCGCCCTGCCCTTTTGGCCAATTCAGCCCAGCGATGGCTGGTGCGATGATCCAAAAGATCCCGCCTATAACCGCTTCATCCGCCTGCCCTATTGCGCAAGCCATGAAGCGATGAGCCGCGAAGATGGCGCTTATGATATTGTCCTTATAATGTCTCATAATGACAGCCCGCCAAAAGAGGGGCTTGGCAGCGCGGTTTTTATCCATATTGCGCGTATTGATATGCGCCCCACCGCGGGATGTATTGCGCTCACCCCCGATCATATGGCGCAGCTTTTGCCTGTCTTGCGCCCGCAAATGATCGTTAAAATTACAGATGAGTGAGAAAGAGGTGAATAAGCAAGGGATGAATTAATTAAGAGGGGGAACTAACTTACTCTTTTGCCTCGCGCGCGCCAAAGAGCGCAGAGCCCACGCGAATATGGCTTGCGCCCAGCGCGAGCGCGGTTTCAAAATCTGAGCTCATACCCATAGATAAGGCGCGCAGCCCGTTTCGCTGCGCCAGCCTACGCAGCAAAATAAAATGCGGCGAGGGGGCTTCATTGACAGGCGGCAAACACATAAGGCCCGCTAATGGCAAATCATAATGAGCGCGCAGCTCTTTGATGAAATCATCCAGCTGCGCGGGCAGCAAGCCTGATTTTTGCGGCTCCGCGCCCGTATTAACTTGAATGAAAAGCTGCGGCGCGCGGCCTAGCTTTTGCGCCGCGCGCGCCAAATAGCGCGCTAATTTTTCGCGGTCCAATGTGTGAATATAATCAAATAGGGCGCAAGCCTGCTCTGCTTTATTGCTCTGCAATGGCCCAATAAGATGCAGCTCTAATCTCTCCCGCTGGGCGCTAAAACTGCCCGCCCAATGGCTTTGGGCCTCTTGCACGCGGTTTTCCCCAAAAACAGTTTGCCCCGCCGCGAGCATAGCTTTGATCCGAATATCTGGCTGAACTTTAGAAACAGCAATAAGCTGAGGTTGAGGCTGGGACCCTTGATTATTTTTATCATCACTAGACTTAGGCCCATAAGGGTTGGATGATACCGCCACAACCTCTAAGATAGCCTCTAATATAGCCGTGCGGCGGGCTTTTATCTCGTCAAATATAGCCTGTTCTTCTGGCCCATTTGCGGCCAAATTAGCGGCCAAATTAGGAGTCACATCAATCATATGCGAAGGACATATAGAGCAGATATCGCCCTGACAAGGGCTGCGAGCGGGCTTCGCAAAAAACAGGCCCTATCTGCACGCCCCCCCTGCGCGCTTGCGCCCTTCATTTTAATGAGCGATCCGCGCAGTCCCAATATTGCCGAGATTGCCCGCGCCATGCCCCCCAATAGCGCGCTCATCTATCGCCATTTTGGACATGCAAAGCGCCATGAAACAGCCAAAGAGCTACGCCAGATTTGCTTTGATCGCGGCGCGCAATTGCTCATCGGGCAAGACACATCACTGGCCATTGAGTGCGGCGCAGATGGTGTGCATTTTGCGCAAAAAGACATGGCCCGCTCGCAAATATGGCGCGCGCGCCTTCCAAATTGGATATTAAGCGCCGCCGCTCATGATAAAGACAGTATTGATAAAGCTAATCTCTTGCCGCTAGACGCCATTACATTATCACCGCTTTTTAAAAGCAGTAGCCCCAGCGCAAACGTCCCGCTCGGCCTAACGCAATTTAACAGCTTATGCGCAAAAAGCGTGCATCCCGTCATTGCGCTGGGCGGAATAAATTCCTCCATAGCTGCAAGACTTGCAGGCTGTCATGCCGCAGGGATAGCTGGTGTGTCTGGCCTGATTATTGAGGCTTAAAAAGTAAAGCCGCCCTCTAAGAACAAAGCCGTCCCATCTTGGTCAACACGGCTTACATCTGTGCCATTAAAGACGGGAACGCTGCGGTCACTATATTGTACCCCGCCGCCAAAGGTAAAATCATGAAACTCATAAGATAGTCCGAGCAGGGCAGAACGGCCATCCACGCCAATTAAATCATCATCGGACTCGCCATAAGAGCCCGTGACGCCCCACTGGCCAAGGCTATAAGTCAGCCCCACATCATAGGCCGTATAATCGCCATCGCCCGCGGCGCTATCATTCCAGCCATTATTACTATTAAGGTAATTTGCGCCAAATTCTAACGGACCATAAGCCAGATTTAAGCCTAAGCCAAATGCGCTCAGATCATCAAAAACATCAAGGCCAGACTCATCGCTCGCAGTGGCATAATTGGCCACAAGCTCTGCGCTAAGCCCATTGCCAAATGTGCGGTCAATCGCGATACCAAATTCAATAGCATCTTCAAGTTCAGCAGAAAGCGGACTATTAATATCGGCTAGATCATTATCCTCAACACAATAATCCACACCGCACACATCTGTAGACGGGGCGTAAGAGGCGCCAAGCTGTACGCCAAATCCAATATTATCCCCTAAGAGGCGCGGGCTGATATAGGTAACTTTTCCAGCAAATCCAGACGCATCATTAAGCGTCTTGGTCATATCAAGCCCTGTATAATCCACCCGCAAATTAGAGCTGCGCGCAAGCGGCAGCGTTGAGGGTGTGTCAAGTGAGAACAAAGCCGCCGCGCCATTATCACGCCCAAGCGTAATATCGCCATAAGCGCCGCGCAAAAATAAATGTGCGCCTTCAAGTTCTACCTCAAAACCTTGGTTATCTTCATCGCCAGATGTAAATAGGCGGCTTGTCGCCCCGCGTACGCTGCGCGCCGTGCCATTAACAAGAGTTGACGCGCAGCCCGCAACTGTCGGCGGGCAATCGCCAATATTGAAAATATTTGTTGGTCCCGCAAAGCCGCGATGATAACGGTCATATTGACCGCGCAATTTTAACGCAACGCCATATTCTAGCCCGCCTTGCGTCACCGCAGAGGCCTCGCCGCGAAGCAAAATATCTGCGGCCCCTTCAAATGTATCATCATCTGTGTCGATGTCATTTCCATTGTCGCGCTCAACCACCGCCGTGCCAAGACGAGCATGGCCACTGCCGCGAAAAAGAATATTGCCTAGACCGATCTTATCCCAAAAACTACGCTTAGCTGGCACTTGTGTGTTATTAGGGCCGCTATTTGGCCCGCCCTGATATTGCCCTGCCTGATATTGCCCAGATTGAGCCGTCTGACTATTTGCAGAAAAACCAGATGGGTAATCAGACGGATAAATAGGCTGCAAGCCCTCATAAGACGGTATTGGATAGGCTTGGCCATTATAAGCCTGCTGCGTGGCCCGATTGGATCCATTAGCGCCGCTAAACCCGCTAGGCGCTGGCTGATCTGACCCCGTACTATAGGTCTGCGGCGAATTTGAATAAGCGCCGCCCCCTGTATAGCTACTGCCTGTATAGCTACTGCCCGTATAGCTACTGCCTGTATAATTACTATCTGGCAAATTTAAGAGTTTAGGCTGCGCGTCATAATGAGGCGCAAAATAAGTTCCGCCCCCACCCACAAGGCTGCCAACAGGAGAGCCGCCAACAGGGCCTGTTCCAGCGGGCATAGGGGCCCCAAGCGGGCCGCCCGATAAATCATTTTGCACATTGGCTGGAATAGCTCTGCCCAAAGGCCCGCCTATCAGATCAGGATTAGCGCCCGCGCTCGGCCCTGCACTCGGCCCTGTGCTCGGTAAAGGCGCAGAAGAGCCTGCGCTATATGACGGGCTGCCAGAATATTGCGCGAATTGCTGATAAGAGCGCGGCGTATTTTCACGGCTCAAAGAGTAAGAAGCAGAATCCGAGC
>JALZUP010000176.1 GCA_023301505.1 Robiginitomaculum sp. | reverse complement strand
CCGCCGCCGCCGCCCATTTGCGCATAGGCTGTACCTGGCAAAAACATCGCCGCCATTACGACTAAAAGGTAAGGTTTCATTGTCATAGTCTTTCCCTATATATTCGTATATATGCGCGATTTAATAGGCCATAAATGGCTCTGGGCATCATCATTTTTGTTATTATGCCGCCTTGGCTATCGCGTTATTATACCAGTTTATACTATTTCCACTTTACTGTCTTAACCTAGTCTTCATGAACCCAGCGTGACTAGGTTAAGATAGCATAAAATAGAAAATTCGCAAAATTAGAAAAACCGCCCCGCAGAAACTGCGAGGCGGTTTTTCTTAGCAATCAATTTAATACTCGCGAAACGCTTAATAATTAAAGCGAGCCCGAATACCAACTGTACGCTGGTTACGCGGCGTAATCAAAAAGACTTCAGGTGCATCCGCGGCGAGTTGAAGCGTCGCGCCTCCAGTATAAGGGTCTGTAGCTTCCCCAATACCATAGCGCGAAGGCTCATCTTCATCGAATAGGTTATTCACATAAAGTGTCAAATTCCAAAGATCACCCGTTAGGCCTGTTGATACATTTGTTGTGATAACAGGATTGGTTTCAAAGGCATTGACTGTATCAATAAATTCTGGACCTTCATAACGGAAGTCAGCGCGCATATCCCAGCGCAGTCCATTATCTAATTGAGTTCTATAAGTCGGGCTTAACGACCCTGTTACAGCCGAATGATTCTCAGTTCTGTTTCCATCAACTTCCACACATGAATAGCCCAAATCATTATCTGGATCATTTACATCCAAAGTATTGTTTATAATGAATTGCGCATACTCATCTGTAGTACCAATTTCTGTATCAATAAGTTCAACATCACAAAAAGTATCATAATTAGACTCAATGAGCGCAGCCGTACCGCGGACTGATAGCTCATCCGTTAAGCGCCATGTTCCTTCAAACTCAACACCATAAGATTCAATGTCGCCCTCATTAATAAAGAGACGCTCCGTTGTGTTATCAGTCATCCCCCCGGCAAGTGGATCACGCCAGACTAAGTTTGCGGCGTAATTTTGATTTTGCCAATCGAGATAGAAAGCAGCTGTCGCAAATTGGAAAGCTCCATCAAACAAACGGCCTCTGGCACCAATCTCATAACTATCGATAGTTTCTTCTTCAAATGATTGGAATTGCTCAGCCGTGTAATCAACATAGTTAGCGCCGCAAGGGTCTTCCCCATTAACGCCTAAGATTGGAACATCAGCAATAGCCCTTTCGGTACCATCTGCATTGAAAATAGATGCGCCACTACCATCTAAAATATCAATCCCGCCATCCTCATTTCGGCTAGCCCCATCAAGAAAGATCGGATTATCATCCGCGTCTCTCAAAATATTATCATTATCATCAGTGGCGAAGCAATTTAACTGGGCGATATTATCTTCATTAAACAAGTCAACATTAACACCTGCTGGGTTATTACCACGTGCATATTGAGCATAAAATGACGTGCCTTGGTCCAAATTATAATTGACTGAGACGCGCGGCAAGAATGAATTTGTTGTAAGTTCGGTTCCCAGACCCAACTCATTTTCACCCCCAACCTTATCGCGCTGGTAGCGCGCTTCAAATGTCCCTGTGAGGCGTTCGGTGAAATCAAATTGAACATTACCATAGACGCCGACATTTTCAGCTGTCTCATTTAAGACCGAGTCTGGCAAAATATCCCCTAAAACTCCATCTACTTCTTCTTGCTCTATTAAAGATAAAGCCGCGAAACGGTCTCTAACCTCATCCGTTCCCGTAACAGCACTAAAGCCCTGATCAAAAATATCTACATTGAAATTATAATCATAAACCGATGCCCCTAAAACGTAACGCAGGCGCTCGTCACCGGGCGAAACATATCGTAATTCAGCATATGTTTCGTCAAGCTCTGTCGGCCCAACCATAAGACTACCAACTGTACCAGCACCGCCGCCTTGAACATCATAATCCAATACGGTAGTGGTCACGGCAGCAGCCCCCATCCCCATAGTCGCGACGCCTGGCAAAGCAAACTGAATTGGGCGTGAATCTTGAGCATTATCGAGAATACGATTTAACTCTTCCTCGCCATAAAAGGCTGAAAATTGCACAAGACCACCATTGTCAAAGGCATAATCAACTTGCAGGGATGTACGTGTTCTCTCATCAGTGGAGCCATGTTGATCCTCAGTAAATGACTCTGCCTCCGCTAAGAATCGTAGATTATCTATAACTTGGTCTCTACCTATAGATGTAACGGTTCCATCTGGGTTGTCGCCATTTCCTGCAAAGAGGGTTGGGTCCGCATTAAACTGGGCGACATAAGTGTCGATGGCGGCATCATAACCACCTGCGGCAAGAAATTGCTCAAATGCAGGAACGCGGTTAATCTGCGATTGATTTGCAAAGCCTTGTGAGAAATCACATGTCGGCTGACCAAATAAATATGGTCCTGTGCCCATAGCCGAGATCTGAGTTCCGTCCGAACAATTAAGAGTGGCCTCTTCTGAAAGCAAATAAGATACGCGATTTTCATCATCAGATTCGAGCCAGTTAAAGGATGCTTCAGCTGTCAGCTTATCCGTTGGTTCCCAAACAAGCTTAAGTGTCGCCGCCTCCGAGGAGCGATCCCCCCAGCCTAGACCTTCATTTGTGGTAAATTCATCGGGCGCATCGGAATCTTCAAACTGATAATCAATCCGGTAGCCAAGCGTATCCCCTAAATTCAAAAAAGGAACAGGACCAGCAATTCCGCCGCCAAAACGGCGAAGGCCATAATCACTAGCCTCAAGTGTGGCCTCAGCTTCAAACTCATCACCTGGATCTTTCGTCACAAGGTTAATAGCCCCCGCAAATGTCGAGCGTCCAAAAGCAGCACTTTGCGGGCCGCGGAAGACTTCGATTTGCTCTGTAGATCCGAACTGAATATTACCTTGCGAACCTAAAACAGGTAGACCATCAATAAATTGAGTCGCTCTCGCGCGGTTTGTTGCAATTTCACTCGCCTGAACACCGCGAATAGATGGGGAGGATGAGTTACGGTCAACGGGCTGATCAAATTGGATGCCCGGTACCAATGTGAAGAACTCATCTTGAGTTAAAATACCCGCATCTTCAATCAATGCCGCATCAAGAACCGAGATAGACACTGGAACATCTAAGAGGGTCTCTTCGCGCTTACGGGCTGTAACCGTAACGTCAAAATCAGACGCGGGTCCTGTGGTTGTTGGCTGTTCCCTCGTCTGCTCAACTGTCTGGGCCAATATTGCAGGTGCTGGGATTACCATGCACGAAATTGCGGCGCCTGACATAAGTAACTTTAGATGCGTTCTCATTAACTTCCCCTGTTATGATTTATTTAATTAATATGGTTATCTCGCCTTTTTTAGACCTATTTAGAAACCATTTTGACTAGCTTTGCTTATTTTTGCCCGTAATGCAATATGGTTATGCCATATGGTGGGTTCTTTTTACTATTAACAAAAAGGATAGGGTGAATGGGCATACCTTTTCCGCCAATATGCATATCTCGTGACAATAGTGCTCTTTTGGCAACATATTTGACGCAAAAATAGGGTGTTCTCACATAATCAGCCCAATATTTCGTCGCGCGCTACGAATTCACAGTAAAAATGGATTGATTCAATCTTTAAGTTTATCAAAATTTTTACACACCCTATAACTAAAATTTATGGCAATCGCGCAATCTGCTCGCACTTTTCATAATAAATTTATTAATGGCCAGTTTCAACTATGCCAATTTTTACTAAAACCCTCGCAAACCAGAGCTAAACTCTTATAAATATTCCAACCGCGAGCCGACTCGCTCAACAAAATCGCGCAAACTTTGTCTATATTCTTCCGAAATAGACGGATGCCCCTCAACAACGTCAAGCATTTCGTCCACAGCCTCAATTTGATCGGCATATTGGCCAAGCGTCTTCTGACTCGGATTAAAATCTCCTCGATCCACAGAATCTAAATTTGATGACACAAAATAAGTCAAAGACCGCCCTGTCTCAAAAGCTTTAACATAATCATCGGCGCCCAAGGTAGACTTAAGGCGCAAGAGCAATGTCTCGCCCTCGCGGTTAAAGGCCAATAGCCCATCTACGATAGTTGTCGCCTCATTATAAAGCGCGGGCTGCGCGCTTGGCGTGGTGACCAATGTGCGCCATTGGGCCCGCAATTTCACAGCTGTATTATACCACAGGTCTGATGGGCGCGCGCGCGCCAATATAGCGTCCACTTCCACAACTCTATTCAGATCATCTTTGACCATGGCATTTCCTGCCACCAGAGTTGCTGCTGCAGACCCCTTAAGTAACTTTAATTGCTCCGCAATAGGTTCGGGCAGCGTCGTCTCATTTACAATTGCGCCGATCCAAGGCGATAAAATCGCATAGCGTATTTGCTCATTATCTGGGAAAGCGTTTAATGCAAGAAAGAGGTTTTTTTGCGACTCCTCACGGTCTCCTTGGGCCTCTTGCCCCATGCCAATCATCGCCAATCCCATGGCATTTCCATCATCCACAAGCGATTCAGAAATCGCCAAGGCGCGCGGGGCCATATAGAGATTGTCAAGGCGTCGCTTAAGATAGGGGTAATTGATAGATAGAGCGGCATCGCGCCTGATCGTGCTTTGTGGCTGCAAGAGCGGGTCATAGTCTTCAATGAGTTTGAAAACATCAGACCCACGCACAACGGTTCCATCATCCATAGCGCGGGCTGAGCGGGTCGCCATATAATTATTATTATCCGTGATGACATCGCCGCCGCGCGCAAACCGAACAACATTATCGTGGTCCATAACCAGAGCCGCTAAAACGTCTTCGACAGACCCAACACCTTTTTCGGCATATTCAAAAGGCGCATCAAGGAGCGGGCGCCCTGTTCGGGCCAGCTCTTGCTCGACATGAAGCGGGCTATCTGAGCCAATGAAAAAGATGACCTCACTTTGCCATTGATAAACGCGCACATATTCGAAAACCTCAAGCATTGTCGCGCAAAGGCTACGAAATAAGAAGTCATCAACAAATTGCGTATTCATCCATTGCAGATAAACGCCATCGTCGTCCAAATGCTCATGTGCCAACTCCATAAACTCTTTAGTATATAGATGAGAGGCCCCTGCCGTCCAAGGATGAGAGGGCTGTGAGACAATAGCATCATAGCGCTTATCTGTTAGGCTGAGCGCACTGCGCGCATCATTGACAATGATATTAACCCGCGGGTCAGATAGCGGATCATTACGGCGCGCATCGCCATATTGACGGTTCGCGTCAACGACTTTCTTTTCAATTTCGATCACATCCACCGTTTTGACCGATGACGGCACACCCTCAACAGCATTACCACCGCCCAAACCAACAATCAGCATATCCTCAACATCAGGACGAGCAATGACGGGCATAGTAGAGAGCATGGCTTGGTTATGCTGAGCGGGCGGGCTGCCTTTGCGGTAAATAGAGGCCTCGGGCAAACCATTTGTACGGATATAAATATATCCATCATCTTCGATAGTCACGACAGTGGCTGATCGGCCAACCTCGTAAAACTCAACCGTGCCAAAATTCATCGTCCAGACCGGTGAAGACCGCAGCACTTGTTCGGGCATTTTTGGCTGATAGACAAAGCCAACCGCCAAAGCAATCGCCGCAACAGCGCCCATAGCGCCAGCCTTGAACTTTGGCAGATAAAATGCCGCACAGAGCGCCAAGACTAAATTGACCAAAATAGCTAGCTTGACCGCGCCTTCATATTTAAGAATCGGGATCAAGAAAAAGGCGGCGACCGTCGCCCCAACAATCGCGCCAACTGTATTCCAGCTATAAACCCGCGCCGAAGACGAGGCCGCATCTGTTTCATCTTTGGCTAAAACCCGCACAGCAAGCGGGAATGTCGCGCCAATAAAGATTGTCGCTGGCAATAAAACAAGAAAGGCCAGTGGCGCATTACCTTTAAGCCCCTGAGTTGTCGGGATCGCGCTCGGCAATAATTGATAAATCAGAATAGAGGTTAAAGCGATACCGATTTGAACAATCACGAAAACTAAAATAGCCTGATTGCGTGTTTTGGCAAAGCGCGAAGCTATCGCGCTACCGATTGCAATACCGCTCAAAAACCCTGCAAGCATTGTTGAAAAGGCCGTAATAGACCCGCCCAAAATATGCCCTAAAAGGCGCGTCCAAAGCACTTCGTAAACAAAGCTATTGGCACCTGATAATAACATAATCGGTAAAATCCAGAATTGCCCTGATAGCAGGCTCCAAGATGGCCCTTTGGCAGGAATATCGGCTGGCGTAATCTTTAAAGGCTTAGAGGCAGGCTGCGTCTTTGCTTCAGAGCTTAGCGATGTCTCTTCTGATAGCTCCGCTGTTGATATTTGGACTGACGGCTGTGTCGATGCCTCTTCTGAAGCTTCGGCCTCATTATCTTTCGCAAGCTGCGCCTCTAAAGCAGCATGGTCTTCATGCAGCTTGCCATGATCGCCAATGGCGCGCGCCACTAGCGCGGCTAAAAAGAAAACAAGGACATTTATCGCCACGCCGACCCAGATCGTGCCATTAAGCCCTAAACTCGGCAATAAGATAAAGCCCGCAACTAATGTCCCGCCAATGGCCCCTGCCGTATTCATCGCATAAAGCAAGCCGACCCGAGAGCCTATCTGGTCTTTGCGCTGCACAACATATTTAATCAAGAGCGGCAAGGTTGCGCCCATAAGCGCAGTTGGAATAACCAGAACCAAAAAGGCAACAATCAGATAGAAGAAGGATTGCCCCAGACCGCTCGCGTCAACTGGGCTATCCTGCCCTCCGAAAACGGCTATATAGACCATACGCGCAATCATTAAAAAGATCGGCACACATAGAGCGGCCCCCGCAATAGCAGCCTCCAAAACACCATAAAACAGAACGGGCCGCGTCACTTTATGTATGTATCGCGCTGCAAGATTGGCCCCTAACGCCAAGCCGCCCATATAGGCCGACAACACCGCCGCAATCGCCAGTTCAGACGTTCCAAATACGAGCGAGAATTGGCGCATCCATGCCGTCTGATATAATAGGGCGGCAAAGCCAGATAAAATGAAACAGACGATCACGCCCAAGAATATTCCGGCACTCACGGGCTTTGGACCTGCCCCATGTTCACCAGATAATTTAGATGTAAGCGTTGATGCCTTAGAAGCAGCCAATGTGCGCGTCATTCATTATTCCCCGAATGCATTAATTTATTAGCTCGCTCTCATAGCCAAACTGATTGGACCTGTAAATCCGTCACGGTGTAAATCCGTCAATAAGTAGCTTTATACCGACAATTAGTACTAAGCCGTAGAGGATTTGATAAAAGCGCTCTTGCGGAACCTTACCATTGAGCCAAACCCCAACCCAAACACCAATTGGCGCCAGCGGCATTAAAATGACAGATGTCATCACATTGTTAAAAGAAAATTGGCCTAGCATCATATAAGGCGGAACTTTTACAGCGTTTAAAATAAAGAAAATAATCACGCCTGTTCCGACAAAGACCTTCTTGTCCAAGCCTTGTGGAATCATATAGGCTTGATAAGGCGGCCCGCCGCTATGAGCGATAAAACTCGTAAAGCCCGTAATCACACTTGCCGCAATACCCCATGGCTTGCCAAGCGCTTTAAGCTTGCGCTCACCCAATGTTCCAATAATCGCATAAAGCGAGAAAACCACCGCCACCAATCCCACGGCTATGCGCACAAAATCTTCATCCACCTTGCCTGAAAATGCCCAGCCAATACATATGCCCACCAACGCACCTGGCAAAATAAGCGCAATATAATATTTAGAAAATGTCTTGCGCCACGCCCAGATCGAAAACACATCCATAACCAGCATTGTCGGCAACATGATGCTTGCCGCTTGAACGGGCGAGATTGTCAAAGATAAAAGCGGGACAGCCAGCACGGCAATGCCGCCAAAGCCGCCCTTGGATATGCCTGTCACAAAAACAGCGATAATGGCGCATAACCAAAAAAACGGATCTGCTATCATCGCGGGCGGCCCTTATTTAAATGTTACGCAGATTCATAGAGCGCATATCTTGGTTTATTTTCCACGGAGGCATTGCCCGCTTTTAGCAAAGATTTCAATAGTTGTTCTATCGTCCCTATAAGAATAAAAACCCGCCTATGACAGACGGGCTTTATTGCGGGCTATTTTCCAAACCATTTTAAGAGCTTAAGCCTTTAAACCTCGCCTATTGACGCGCTTGCTCTGCCCATGGCGGACGCGCCTCTTGCAAGCGTACCTCAAAGTCAATTTTGCCATCCGCGCCAAGATATAAAAACTCTGGCGGAGTTCCAGCCTCAAATAAGGAAGGAGGCGGATCAAAATCGTCAATAATTTTGGATAAGCGCGCCGCCAATTCAGGCTCCTCCGCGCTCAGATCATTTGTCTCATTAGGATCGGCCAGCACATTATACAAAGCTCTGTCAGGAGTGCTTTGCCCGCGGCGCGTTTCAACCAGATATTTATATGGCCATTCATATATGGCCGTCCCCGCCATCGCGCCAACAAGCACTTTTCCGGGCAAAGGAGCCTCAGCTTGCCCCAATAAGGCTGGCCATGCACTGCGATCTGCAAAGGGGCTGCCTTCAGCTTGAATGCCCGCAGCTTCAAGCAAGGTTGGGGCCCAGTTTTGAACAAAGACAGGATATTCGCTCACCTGTCCAGCCGGAATAGTGCCAGGCCAAACAGCCAGTCCAGGCACGCGCATACCGCCCTCATAAACAGAACCTTTACCTTCACGCAATGGCCCATTATCTGACCCAAGATGAGCCGAGCCGCCATTATCAGACGTAAAGACGATAAGTGTATTTTCCGCGATACCTTCGGCCTCTAGCGCGGCGCGCAAACGGCCAATAGATGTGTCCATATGGTCAACCATTTGGGCGTAAACCATGCGCGACTTATTCGCCATTCCATCATAAGCATCCGTTGCCTGCGGTGGATATTGCAGCGGCGTATGCGGCGCATTATAAGCAAGATACATAAAGAACGGATCATCATCACGCCGCTCAGTAATCAAGCGAATGGCATCATCGGTCAGCAAGTCTGTCGCATGACCTTCCTCGCGCAAAGTTGTGCCATTGCGCTGCCAATCCAGTCCATCCCAATAGACATGAGTGTAAAAATCAATGAAGCCGCCCAAAAAACCATAAAAATAGTCAAAGCCGCGCGCATTTGGCATGGCAAGGCGCTCGCGCAGACCCAAATGCCATTTCCCAACCATCCATGTGTCATAGCCCGCCGATTTGAAATAATGTGGTAGCAAAGCCGTATTGGGCGCGACGACCCAGCGATCATCCAAAGGCCCCGTCACGCCATATTGCAGCGAGCTGCGCCCTGTCAGCAAAGCTGTACGCGTGGGCGTACAAATAGGGGCAGAGTAAAAGCGGTCAAGCTGCACGCCTTCTCTCGCCATGCGGTCAAGCTCTGGCGTTGCAATGTCAGGCGAATTATAACCAATATCCCCAAAGCCCATATCATCGACAAGGATATAAATCACATTAGGCTTGGCAGCATTTGCAGCGACATTGACTGCAGGCAATGGCACATTAATCAAGGGCACTTCTTGCGAGGCAATGCGCCGCCCGTCATTTGACGCCTCACGCACGGGATCAATGGCATAACCGCCTGCAATGCCGATAAGCGCGCTCTGAGCTGTTGTTGGCACAGCCTGCGTGGCAGTTTGCACGGCCCCATTAACAGCCTCATTAACAGCGTCGCCAGCAGATTTATTACACCCGCCCAAAAGCGCTAACCCAGCAGCACCCACAATTAAAGACCGCATAAAACTGTTCATCAACATCCCCATTAAATTCACGTAAGCCGCTTTAACAAGCGCTTCATTATATAATATAGACGCAGCGTATCGTGGATGGATAGGCAAATCAATCATAAGAATAAACTAGCAAACTCATTTCCAATATTTACAATTGAACCCGTCTCGCTGATAATACGGCTAAAATAATAATGGAAAAATCATGACACAGAACTCCCAGAGCAAAGCGACCAACATGGCTACAAATATCGCCACAAGCACCACTACAAAATTATTAGCAATGCTCATTCTAATAGCTGGGCTCTCTATGCCAGCTTTTGCTCATATTCCCGAAGAAGGCCTTGTGGGCGGTTTTGCTCAAGGCTATGTCCACCCGCTCTTTGGCTGGGACCATGTGGCCGCAATGATTGCTGTCGGCATTTGGGGCGCTTTACTGGGCGGGCGAGCCATCTGGGTGCTGCCCGTTGTTTTTCCCTTTGTCATGGTGATTGGCGGCATTATGGGCATGATCGGCGTGCCGCTTCCTGAAGCGTCCATTCTTTACGGCATTGCAGGCTCATCCATCATTATCGGGCTAGCCATCGTTTTTGGCTGGAAGCCACCGCTTGTTCTAACGGGAATCATTGTTGGGCTATTTGCCATTTTCCACGGCTTTGCCCATGGCCAAAATATGCCAAGTGCCTCTAGCCCAATTTCTTATGGCATTGGCTTTGTATTAGGCTCAGGCACGCTGCATCTAATCGGTATTATTTTTGGAATGTTAACCCGCTTTAGCTGGGGCCTGAGCGTGTTGCGTATCGGCGGCGCGATAATCGCGCTCACTGGCTTTGCTGTCTTATTTGGCCTGATTTAAGTTTGATCTGCTTTAAGCGCTGCGCGATAGCTTTAATAGCTCTAATGCGCGGTCACGAAAGCCGCGCCTTTAATAATCGACTTGGGTGACCACCTCGCCATTAACGACGCGGTAAAGCTCAATATCTTTATCCCAATAGCCTGAAATCTCCCACTCGACCTCGATGGCACCATATTCAAGGTTCATCAAATAGAGCCCGTGATAGCCAGAAAAGGGAGCCGTAAATCCGCCTCCATCAGACAGGCCTTCACCCGTCTTATATGACTGCACGAAATTTTCAGGAAAGTCGTCTTTATCGATAGAGGCTGGATGGCCATGAAAATCGAAATAAACGCCTTCTTTCAACACGCCGTCTTCCTTAGGCCCATCAATGACCTCCCAGTTAAAGACGACCGTATCGCCCTCTTCCATATATAATTTATGCTCAACCTCACCAAGGTCTTCAATTTTAATATTGAGCGTTTGTTTTTTCAGCCCATCTGGCTGTTCAAAATATGAGCCTTCAGGGGCAGGAACAAGGGCGGCTTCAATGGCGGCCTTTTTCGCCTCCGTATCAGCTCCTGCGCCCGATAATTTACTAATGCCCGTCGCCTTACCAATGCCAAATGGGTCAATGCCATATTCGGCGGGCAAGACAGCGGCAACCAGCAAAATACCCGCGCCCAAATAAGCTGCGCCAAAATAGGTGAGCAATTTCTTCTTAGACATGGAGGGTTTCTTTGTCTCAGAAACACCCGCTTGCGCGTCATCTTTAAGGCTCTCTTGTGCGCTATCTTTGCTATTGCTCATCTAACTTGCTCCTAACAGTAATCCGACCATTTGCATGGTAAATAAAACCAGCCCCGCCATGAATAAAAACATATTTACCCATAGGCTAATTTTGTCAAAATTGGGCCGCCCGCGCAGCCACATAAAAAGTCCAAATAAAATTGTCAGAGCGATAATCTGCCCAATTTCAACGCCAATATTAAAGCTAATCATATTCGGGATTAGTCCGTCTGGCGACAGGTTTAAGTCCTGCAATTTACTCGATAGGCCAAAGCCATGTACGAGGCCAAAGCCAAAAACGGCGATCCGTGGATCAATCAAAAAAGGCCCGCGGCTAGTCGCAAATATGCCTAAATTTTCCAGTGCCTTATAACATACAGACAAGCCAATCACAGCATCAATGGCATAAGGATTAACATCAATTCCTGCCAGCACGCCAAACAATAGGGTCAGAGAATGACCTATCGCAAACAGGCTAACATATTTAATCACGTCACGCAGGCGCGCCAGAAAGAAAATCACCCCCGCCAGATAGGCCAGATGATCATATCCTGTGACCATATGTTTTGCGCCCAAATAGGCAAAAGGGAAAGGCTGCGCGCCCGTCGCGGCGCTGATAAAAGCTTGGTCTCCGCCCTCAACTCCGTGGGCAGACGCGGCGCGCGCTAGCAAAGCCGCGCCAAGACAGAATATCAGACAGAATGTTTGGCGGCTGAAAATTTGCCGACTGGGTGATCTGGATGACAAATCAGAGAGTGAATCCGAGAGTGCGTTATGGGCCATATTATTATAACGTCTCACTTTGCCGTTTCCTTCGCTTTGCGCCGGCGTAAAAACCCTGCAATTTGAATTTTCCAGCGCCAAATATAAGTGACAAACCCCGTGAGCGCGATAAGACCCGCAATCAGGCCCGCCGCGCATAGTAAAATCTTATAAAGGACACCCTGCCCCGCGCCTGAATGCCAATCCGCCATATTGGCGTTCAGAGTAACGCCTATGCTCTGCGGGGCGCGCTCGTCTTGGGCAACCACTTTGCCAAGCTTGCGGTCGATAACAATACGGCGCGTCATGGCCGCATCATCGCTGCCCATATAAATATATACCGCGTCACGCCCATCATCTTCGGTCAAGCGAATATGGCTCATATACTCGCCTCTATTCATCTGCCCCATTGCTGTTTGCAAAATCTGCTCAAATCTCGGAGCTATATCTGGCGCAGGGCTATAAGACAGGTCCGCGGATTGCGGCCGCAAAATATCCTCCGCCGTTTGCGGCGTCCCTGCCGCCCAGCCCGTCACGCCGAAAAATATCACCAGCACAAAAAAGACAATACCAGAAGAAAAATGCGCGCGCTGAACCTCGCGAAAGCTCAGCTCTTGCGGGTGCAATATACTATTTTTTCGAAATGTACGGCGTCTGGGAATAAAGATGATAAGTCCCAGTAAAGACAGATAAGCCCCCGCCATACCTGACCAAATCACAAGACGGTTCCCCGCGCCAAATAAATTTAAAAGATTGGCGTGAACATTCCACATAAGCGCTGAGAAAGCCGAGCCGCGATTAGCCAAAGCCGCAGGAGATTGTCCGTCTGCATAAAGGGCAACATCGCCATTGATTTGACGAAAGCTATATGCGGCTTGCGCCCCTTCAGATATAGGCGCAGATATAGGCCCAGATATAGATGTAGGCAGATCTATCAAAATATCGGCCCCCTCTGGTAAAAGGGCGCGCCGCTCAAAAGCCACCATATCTTCGATGATTTGCGCTACGGGTAACGGGCGAGCGATTTGCGCCTGCCCGCTGCTGCTGCCACTACCACTGCCGCGAACCATTTGGTCCAGCGTGACCACGACGCCAGATAGGCAAATGACGAAAAAGAAGGCCCCAAAGGCAAGGCCAAGCCAGCGGTGCATGGCCTTGATCATCCAAAATTGCATTCCGTGTCCTCGCGCAGCATATCGCTCTAGTATATCGCCATTGATAATAGCTTAACCTTATCTGATGATGTGAGCTATCTTTTTCATTGGTCTTATATTGGCCTTATAGACCGCAAAGTGAAGCGTTGATATAGCGCGAGTAAGCGAGCTGCCAAGCCTTAATATCGGCAATTGGAGGCCAAATTATCTTTTTACAGATTAGGGTAAAATAAAATTTCCAATATGTCCTAATCAGGCTATGTAAATAGGCATATATCACGGCATAATTTTAAAAAATGAGCGAGAATTTATGAGCGGCACTTTGATTGATGGCAAAGCCTATTCGGCAGGTCTGCGCGCGCGTATTGGCACAGCCGTCGAGCAGCTTGAAAAGAGCTATAAAACGGCCCCCACCTTAGCTGTTGTTTTGGTTGGCGAAGACCCTGCCAGCCGCGTCTATGTGCGTAATAAAATAAAATTTACCAAAGAATGCGGCATGAGGAGCGTCGAACATAAATTATCCGACCAGACAAGTGAGCAAGAGATTATTGACATTGTCGCCTCTTTAAATGCCGATGAAAATGTTGATGGGATTTTGGTCCAGCTCCCCCTGCCCATAGGCATTAATTCAGATAATGTCATTGCCCAAATTGACCCCAGCAAAGATGTGGACGGCTTGACCGAAACCTCAGCAGGGCGACTTGTGCTGGGCAAAAAAGGCCTGCGCCCCTGCACGCCAACGGGCTGCGTCATGCTGGCCAAAGACGCGCTAGGTGATTTAACGGGCAAACATTGTGTTGTACTGGGCCGCTCCATCTTGGTGGGCAAGCCTGCCGCGCTTCTTTTTTTAGAGCAAAACTGCACTGTCACTATTGCTCATTCGCGCACAAAAGACCTTGCTGCGGTGTGCCGCGAAGCTGATATTTTAGTGCCCGCTGTCGGGCGGCCAGAAATGGTCAAAGCCGAGTGGATAAAACCTGGCGCCTGCGTCATTGATGTTGGCATTAACCGCGTGCCTCATCCAGACAAGCCCGGCAAAAGCAAGCTAGTCGGGGACGTCGCCTTTAATGAAAGCCTTGAGGTGGCAGGCTCTATCACCCCTGTGCCGGGCGGTGTTGGGCCGATGACCATTGCCTGTCTTTTGCGCAATACGGTCTTGGCGGCCTGCGCGAGGCGAGGCTGGGACGTGCCAGATAATCTAGGCTTTTAATGCCAACACCGCGCCCGCAAATGCCCTATATTCTTCTGGATGATCACATTCAGAAAAAGACCCGGTTTTATCAGCGCCCTCGCGCGCTCATCACAGCCTATAAAGCCAGCCAAATTTTACCTGCGCTCAAACAAATAGATGACGCGCTCGCGGCGGGCCATCACATAGCAGGCTATGCCAGCTATGAGCTTGGCTTTTATTTAAATAGCAAATTAACGCAGCTAGCGCCGCCCCCCTCAGACATGCCCCTGCTCTGCTTTGGTATATTTGACGGCTTTACTGATATGGCTGGCGCGCCTGATTTTAAGAAAATCACACGGCCTGAAACATCTCAGACCCTGCCAAAACTGACCCCAAATTGGTCACAAGAGGCTTATTTATCGCGTTTTGAGCGCATAAAAACCTATATCCAAAACGGCGATATTTATCAGGCTAATTTGACATTTCCCTATACTGGGAAAAGCCGCGCCGCGCCTGATCTACCTTTTCTATATAAGACTCTACGCGGGCGTCAGCCTGTGCGCTATGGGGCGATTATTAGCCTTGGTGAAGGCCCCGATATTTTGTCTTTATCTCCCGAACTTTTTTTCAAAATTGAAGATGGCATAATCAGCGCGCGCCCAATGAAAGGCACAGCCGCGCGCAGCCAAAACAAGGCGGAAGATAGCCGCATTGCCAAAGCCATGCAGCTAGATGAGAAATCTCGCGCTGAAAATTTGATGATCGTTGACCTTCTTCGCAATGATCTGTCGCGGCTGTCAAAAAGCGGTAGTGTTAAAGTCACAGATTTATTTACCTTAGAGAGCTATCCAACGCTCCATCAGCTCACATCAGGAATTGAAGCCCGCCTTAAAGACGGGCTTACAATAGAGGATATTTTCACGGCCCTCTTCCCTTGCGGCTCAGTCACAGGCGCGCCAAAATTACGCGCCATGGAAATTATTCATGAGCTTGAAGCAGGCCCGCGCGGGCCTTATTGCGGCGCAATTGGCTATTTTGATCCCAATGGAAATGCCAGCTTTAACGTCGCCATTCGCACCCTCACCAGCCAAAAACAGGACGATCATTACGCGTTAGGCTACCATGTCGGCAGCGGCATTGTCGCCGATTCACGCGGCGAGGAAGAATATGCCGAATGTTTGCTCAAAGCCAATATTGTCACTCAGACCACCGCTATAAGCGGGCTGCGCGAGACATTAAAATGGAGCGTGAAAGACGGATATTCATTCTATGAGGCGCATATGCTGCGCCTCATGACATCCGCAAATAAGGCAGGCCTTGCTCTCGACCCTATAGAGGCCATGCACGCCCTTGATGACGTCATTGCGGATAAGGCAGCTAATAAGGCCAGCGAGCCGCAGCGCATATCACTTACCCTGCACACAAATGGAAAAATCAGCACGGCTGCGCGCCCTCTCACCTCCCTGCCAGACCCCGTTTTGCTATCGCTATCGAAGACGCCGCTTTCAAGTCAGAACCCAAGCTTACGGCTAAAGTCACTCGATATGCGTCAATTTTACGATCAAGAGCTTAGCCGTATTCGCGCCATATCAGGCGCCCATGAAGCGCTCTTTTTCAATGAGCTTGGTCAATTATGCGAAGGCAGTTATAGCTCTGTCTTTCTCTCGCTCGGCGAAACACTTTATACGCCGCCGCTAAGCTGCGGTTTACTCCCCGGTCTTTTACGAGATGAGCTGTTACACACAGGGCGCGCTTTTGAAAAAGAGCTAACACTGCGCGACCTAAAGCAAGCCGAAGCGGTATATATTGGTAATTCGGTGCGCGGCCTGTGCCGTGCTATGCTCATCAACACAGATAAAGTTTAACAGCGTAGTTTAACGGCGCGGAGATATTATGACACATTATGCGGCCCATTTTAAAAAAGCTCTATTCATCAGCACAGCCTTACTCAGCCTAGGCTGCCAAGCCGCGTCTGTTCAAGATAAGTCTGATGATGACTCATCCCTATTCGCGACAACAAACCCCGCCCACTTAAAACCTGCAAAGAGTCACACCGCCAAAAATATCATCCTATTTATTGGCGATGGCATGGGCATCTCCACCATTACGGCGGCGCGTATATTTGACGGACAAAATAAAGGCCTGCAAGGCGAAGACCATATGCTCTCCTTTGAACGCTTTGGCGACATTGCCTTGGTCAAAACCTATAATCTGGACAGCCAAGTTCCCGATAGCGCCGGCACAGCCAGCGCCATAAGCACGGGACTGAAAACCCAAATTGGTAAAGTGAGCGTACAGCCAGACGCGCTATATGCAGGCTGCGCCAATAGCGCAGATATCGCGCCAACAACACTGCCTGACCTTGCCAAACAGGCTGGGCTCGCTGTTGGCATTGTCACCACGACGCGCCTGACCCATGCCACACCCGCCGCCTTTTATGGTCATAACAAATCTCGCGATTTTGAAAGTGATATGTTTTTAGACGACGACGCCAAAAATATGGGCTGCACCGATTTTGCCACGCAAATGATTGACGCCAATTTGGACCTAGCGCTGGGCGGCGGACGCGATGCATTTATAGATACAGAGCGCGATGATGGCGTTAATTTAATCACGCAGTGGGACGACAAATCCGCCTCCCATAAAACCATCAGCACACGCGCCGAATTAATGAGCACTATCGTCAGTCAAGATGGCACGAACACTCAGAACACTCA
>JALZUP010000175.1 GCA_023301505.1 Robiginitomaculum sp. | reverse complement strand
CCAGAGCCAGAGGAGCCGGTATTCGAATGCATGGGCTGCGGTGACCTAGCTGAAGGCAAAGGACTACGCTGGAAAAAGATTGAAGATGGTGAAGCGCTAACGGTAAGCATCGACAACTCAGGAAAGCCCGAGACGCTTTCATGGCTTACCGATGAAATGATCATGAAGGAATGGTTCAAGCCTTGGACTGATCACAACCCGCGAATCAGATTTGAATTACTCAAAACAGGCAAGGGCGATTGCCACATCCAGTTTGCTCCAATAGATGGCCCCAACGGAACTCTTGCTTTTGTTTGGCAGCCTTCCGGTGATGCTGAGTATATGGAAGCCTCTGGCGACCTAAGTGGTGACATGACTGTTGATTCATCCGAGACAGTATGGCCTGTTGATCTAGTGCATGAAGCTGGCCAGCACGAAAGCGGCCACGTAATCGGAATTGGGCATTTATTGGAATTATTCGACGTGATGTTTCCTTCGGCAAAAGGCGAGAAAAAGTCATTGAGCGTGAACGACAAACGCGAAGCCGACGAAAGACACCCTCAAAGCATAGACGCTTAGATGCCAGTTAACAAAGCTGGTAATTCATCCAGCACCTACCTAAGTCGCATTGACCCGCAATTGCGCTGCATCTGTGAGGCGCGAGGTGACCGTGCTGTCTTTGTCGATGGACAAGGCCCGTATTGCATCATCATCGACCGTGAGGGTGGAAAAGTAGACTTTGACGATGTGTCAGTAACTAGCTCAAAGATTGAGGCTATCTGGCTTGAATCAGATTGCATACCGATCAAGAAAAAATCCGTGCTTGTATCGGGCGGAAAACAATATAAGGCGAGAAACGATCCAATGGTTTTACACGATGGATGGGTTTCTGTTCAACTTCAATTAACGTGTGCCTGCTAATGAGCCTGATAAAACGACCCAATCCTTTAGCGTTGAAGAACGCTGAAATAAATAGACTAATTGCCGACAAACGAGCGCTGGAAAGTAGAGCTATTGCAGCTGAAGCATTATCGGCTGAACTCACTATCAAGTCGTCATCTCTTGAGGCTGAGCTTGATTGCGCAGACTGCGAAGATATCAACGCGCTGCAATGTGCTGCTGATGCTGCTAGCTACGACGTGCTAAAAGTTCAAGGCGTACTGCGCAACGAGTTGTGTAGCAACCATTGGCGAACGCAGTTTAGCAAATGCGGATTAAGCGACGCTTTTTGCATTCTACAAGACACGTTTTCAGCGCTTCTATGTGAGCGCGAATACGAGCTTTCTGTGGCTTCTCACAATCTAGCATTCTGCAAAGCTCAAGGCGCTATTGATTGCGTGAATTTAGGCGCTTCGGATCTTCACGCAATCATCGACGCTAACCCTGAGATGGATACGCGGTGCAAGCAATACATTCTCGAAAAGCTAGCGGTTGCCGGTGCCTGAGCGAACTCAGTTACGCCCTCATGCTATCTCGTGCATAAAAGACAGCGTATTTAACTTACTGACTGAGCACTCAGGAGACAATTTAACTGTCTCATGTGATCGTGACGATTGCTGGGAAGATGCTGAGTTGTTCAAGTGGCGACAAGCGATAAACGTTGCCAGCAAGAACGACAACGTTGGCTCACCTGTTAAGCGGCCAAGAGAAAAACGAACTCTTGCAGATACAGCTAAGCCTGAAAACTTCGAGTGTTATCACGAAGCGAAATTAAATATCCAAGTTCAAATCTTCGTTGAGGAATGCCTTGACGAAGATGCTTGCATGAGCACCAAGTCAAAAGCCTACGCGATTCTGGCACATGTGACTAGTTGCCTGACTGCCTACCAAGATCAACTATTAGGGCGGCGGATTTTATACACAGGCTCAACTTACGAGCAAGACACCACCAACGATCTTGACATCGTTCAAGTTACAGGGTCGTTTGTGGTGCATTACTTATTCGACCAAACACGGCCTTGGATGGTCGGCAAATAAAAAGGTAAATACAATGGCTGAAGGTTTTAGTTCCGAATTCGATCAAGACTGGATCGATGAATGTCTTGATTGCGAAATCGAAGAATCTTGCTGTGATGATGCATGTGAAGGTCGTATCTGGATCGCACCTTGTGGCAGTATAAATTATGAAACTGGCGAAATACTCAGGTCTGCTGATTTTTGCGAGCCGGAAAATATCACCGCTATGTCACACACTGATAACGCGGTAATTCGTGAAAAGCAATATCGCGGCTGTAAAAAATCACGGCGTCGTGGTATGCCTGATATCAGCTTTTCCTTGTCTTGGGATATCTGTCAATCAGATGCAACACATGGAATTTTGCTGGGCCGTTGCCCGTTTGATTACTTGATTGCGCCCAAGGCACGGAATGTTAATTTCGAGCGATTCCCATCGCCCCATGACATGCAAACTTACATGATCTGGGGTCGTGCAGTAGGCGATACGTACACATGGGAATACCCAGACGACGATTGCCAGAACACGAGTAGAACATTCATGACTGACCAGTATTGCTGGGATACGCCCATTCAGGCTCTAGCACAAAACAACCAGACAAAGGCTTTAGAAAAAAGCAACTAGATCCAAAAAAAACAAGTAGCAAACCGATGGCCCTTATAGGGCTTTTTTTATGTCCGCAATTCTTGAACTGAGAGACAAGAGAAATGACTAAGTTTGACTTTAGTAAAGATCCTTTATTTGCAAAGCCTGTAAAGACAGGGTTTCACGATGGAATTAATGAAGACGTGTTTTGGCTAAATGGTAAGAGTGAAGACCATAACGCTATAACCAAGCTGATAAGCGAAAACAAGACGCGTCAGCAAGGTTTCGAGAAGGCCGTTTACGCCTTAGCTGCGAACGAAGATGGCTCGCTTAAATACAAAAACAACGTCGGGTTGAGAGAGTTTCACGACTGCATTGATCGTACATTTGCGCGTGATTTCGGAATGATGATTCTCGGCCTAAGCAAAGGCGAAGAAAAAAACGAGTTTGATCAAGAGGCCGAGGACAACTTGGGAAACTCAAAGCCGGAAAGCGGCGAATAGATCAGCTAATGATTCGTATCGGGCGCGATCACGGCAAGCTTAGGCATGAGGTTGGTGAGATATCTATGTCTGAGCTTGCTATCTATGAAGCCAATTACCGTTACGAGGATGAAGAGCGCAAGAAAGCTGAAGAAAGGGCAAAACAAAAGGCGGCTGTTAAAAAATGAGGCTTGATGATTTAACAATCAATTTGAGGATGGTTGATAAGACTGCTGGCGCTTTTAGATCGCTATCAAGCCGTGTTCGAAATCTTGAAAAAGCCTTTGTTAAGGTCAAGATAGCGGCGGCTGCTATTTCAGTGGCAGCAATTGCAGTCGGGACAGCCTTGGCGTCTGTTTTCTCCAACCGAGCACCTTACTTAGACAACTTGGGGAAAACAGCCGACACACTCGGCTTGGGGGTTGAGCAGCTTCAGGCATTCAGGCGGGAAGCCGAGTTGTCCGGCATTAGTGTCGATACTCTGGATAAGTCGCTTCTTAAAATGAATAGAAACATCGGAGAGGCTATTTCGGGAACAGGTGCCGCAGCCGATGCCCTAGAAGACCTTGGATTAGATGCCAACACACTAGCAACATTAAATCCTGAAGAAGCTTTCACGCGAATTACAGATGCTTTGCGCGACGTGCCAACTTTGGCACAGCGATCCTCCCTCGCAATGGATATTTTCGGCAAAAAGGGAGCCGAGGTGCTGCGAATAACTGGCGATGGATTGTCTAACGCTAATGACGAGCTTGAGGAATTTGGCCTAAAACTAACCCGAGTTGATATTGCCGGAATTGAAGCCGCTAACGACGCCATATTCAAAGTACAACAGAATTTTACCGGCGTTAAAGATGTTCTAACGGCAAGGCTTGCACCTGTAGTTGTGGCCGTTTCCAACCTCATACTTGACATGAGCAAGGGTCTTGTGGGCGCGACAGAAGATGGGGCAGACTTCGCAACAAAACTTGTTCGTGGATTTGGCTTTATTGGCGATGCCTTTAATGGCTTCCTTGATGGAATTGATTTCATCCGATTAGTTATTAACGGGCTAGAGCTATTAATTGCTGATGTACTGATAAGCGTGTCTGATAATTTTTCCAATTTTATAGCCAAATTCCCCGGCGGTGAAAAGCTTGTAGAGGCCATGGGTATTCGAGAGTTCGCGCAATCAATGCGGGTTGAGTCAGCTTCGATTATTGACGACATAGATACTATCTCAACTAGCATGAACGACCGCTTTGCAGCGGGGCCGGTTAGCGCAAGACTCGAAGCGTTTTACAACACCGCTTTGGCGGATGCCAGATTAAGAGGGCAAGAAATTGCAGACGCCGTTATCGACGGCTTTGAGGCTCCGTCAACATCTCAAATTGTCAACGTAGGCGCTCGCGACCCTGTGACCAATGTGATTGTTGGCTTAGACGCGGCCAACGATCCGGTTGGGGGCGCATTCCCATCGACGCCACTGGAAGATCCTGAAGTTCAGCGACTCAATGGAATAACCGACGCTGCGGATAACGTAAGCACTGCAATGGAAGCCGCTTCTGGTGCCTTTGATCAATTCGGCAACTCTGCTGGAGAGGGAGCTTCAAAAGCGTTCAAGGCATTTCAGGCTACACAGATAGCTATTGCAACAGTAGCAGGCATATCAGCACAAATTCAATCATTAGCGGCAATTGACGCGCCCACTGTATTCCAAAAGGTCGCAGCTTATGCACAGATAGGGGCTATCGTTGCAGGCGGCATCGCAAGTCTACGCGCCGTAACTATTGGCGGCGGTTCAAGCTCTGCCAGTGGGTCTTCCGGTGCATTGCCAGCAACGCCAAACAATACAGCCGTAGGCGGTCTTGCACAGCAAACGCAATCGGCACAACCGCAACGCCGAGTGACTGTAAATATAACCGGCAACGGCAATTACACCCCTGAGCAAGTCGAGGAAATTATCGAAGCCATAAACGATAACGACTCAACTACTCAAATTGATTCACGAAGAATAGCAGCATGATCATAGAAACTGATTCTACAAGCGGTTGTGCTGGATCTGATACGCCTATGACTATTCGCGTTAGTGACTGCGACAATTGCAGCTCCATCACCTGGGAGTTTACTAATTTACCAGCGGGTGCAGCACGGCCAACAGTTACGCAGATCGGTGACAGTTGCGTTTTCGAAGTGTCAGCACCCGACGCTGGCGCTTATGAATTAAGGGGAACGTGCAATGGCTGAAGTAGATGCACCATCTGGCGATCAGCTATGTGCAGGAATACCACACAACTATTCAGCATTGGATGTCACTGACTGCCTAACCGTGGAGTGGTTTGCTTTGACCCTGCCAGCCGGTGTTAGCGAAGATGACATATTGTATTCCGCACAAAATAGCTTGCAGACTCAAATAACGGTGCCCGTTCAAGGCGATTATACATTCACGTTTTCTTGCTGTAGGGCTGCCTGATGGGTGGCATTATTTTCGGCACTGAGCCGGTATGCTCAGACACGACAATAAAGCCTATCGCGCTGGGAGTTGCCGAGGCTACTCGCACGGAATGGTCTGTGTTGGAAAAACCTGCGGGTTCGCAAGTCATATTCAGCGACCCCAATATTCCAGAACCACAAATCAGTGTCACTGAAGACGGCACCTATGTGTTTCAGATGTGCTGCTACTTCGATGAAGGCGACGTCACTGCCGGTAACGCTGGATTCGATGAAGGGCTGTCTTGCCCCCTCGGTGTAATAGCAGGGCAAGTGGCAAACGTCACTCTTAACGGCTGCGAAAATGGATCAATAAGCAATGCGACTGTGACAGGCGCGGCGACTGGAATTACTTTTGCAAGCGATGGCACAGGCCGCGTAACTACAAGTGTGAACGGCAGTGGTCGCGTTGACGTGAGTGTTGACTGTACGTTATTCGACAATGATGGAAACTCAACTACTGAGAACTTCACTTGTTCATTTGAAGTAATCGCTTTCGGCACTGTCTTAGCGTGCGAGACAAGCGCACCAGTCACGTCGTCTTTTATTACGTGCGGCCAATCGTGTCGATGCGATACCGCTACGGTGGTTTTTGACTGCGGAATAGTGTCGGAGAATTCGGCAGAAATTGGGCTTGTCTTTATGGATTGCCCACCATGTCCAGATGACGAGGAGTGCGAGGCGCTAACCAGAATTCCATTAACTGGCAGTAAATTACCTTCACCGATACCGATCAATATCAATGATTGCGGTTGCTATGAAGAAAACATTTACGCTAAAGATCAGCCCGTATTGTATTGGAATAATATTTGCTCGTGCCCGACGTGGACGCTTGAAGCTGACGCCGTATCAGGTAGCTCAATCTATAATGCTTGCTCGTGTTCCGCTGGTCAAAAATGGTGCTTTGAAGGCAGTGCAACTATTACCGCAACTAGCACAGAAGGGATGTTCATCGACTCCATGATTATATGGGGTCATGATATGACTGACGGGTCTGTTATCACCAGCCTGAGCGAAGGCCGAGAGACTAGCATAGGCGTTGTTTCCGATGATGCTTGCATTGATGGATATACCCAGCCGGTAATATTGAGCTTTGGGTCTGGCAGGACTAATGAAGACGATGAAGATCAGCGCGAGGGCGTGACCAGTTTCACCGCGACAATTACGAATAACACGGGTGGGCCTGTCTGCATTCAGAATATATTTATTGGCGAGAAATTATTATTGCCAGAAGATGCATTACCTGAAGATTTCCAAAACCCTCATGATGGATCTGACATGCAGCTTGATGTTGAAGTAGGCGTTTGTGGGCCATTATCTCAGACGCTAAAACATGTTGCGGTTCCATTATCGCTTACATTTGAATGTGTAGACCTTGGATGGATTAAAGATGTTTGGAGGCCGTATATTCGATACGCCCAACGTCATGGCGTTATGTTCCAATGGTCTCGAAACAACTGCCCACAAGATATTTATTGGGGATGGATTGAAGGGCCG
>JALZUP010000174.1 GCA_023301505.1 Robiginitomaculum sp. | reverse complement strand
ATCAGCGTTGGTTAATCGTGCTCCAAGCAGCCGCGATATAAATGATTACAAGTGCACCAACTGCGGGCACGCTGGCCATACAGCAGCCCGTTGTTGGGGAAAAGATTTTAATGGGCGTCGCCCTGCTCCCCCTGTCGGATACAAGCCGCGCATGGCTCAGAAGAAACAATCTGCATTTGTGACGCAGAAAAGTGAATCTGACATGGTTGTTAACAACGTCGATTTCACATGTTTGATGTCAAAGGGTCCGCATCCCAGGGAATTTGAGATGTCGTCTTCGTGGCTAGTCGACTCGGCTTGTACAGCTCACATTACATATGATCGATCGTTGTTTGCAACGTATGAGGCACTCGAGTCTGCGGCTGTTGAAATGGGAACCAAAGCTAGCGCAAAGGTTGCAGGCCGAGGTGAGGTTCACTTGAAGTTGAGCGTGAATGGTCGCATTGAACCATGTAAGTTGACAGATGTGTTGCACGTTCCGGACTTTGCGTTCTCCCTGCTCTCTGTTAGTCGGATGACTGAAAATGGATTGAACGTTGGGTTCGAAAACGGAAAATGCACAATCAAACGAGGTCCAACTGTCGTTGCAACTGCAACATTGGTGGGCGAACTTTACGTTCTCGACATCACCAACAACATCGGATCTGCGCATGCTGCCACGCTTCAAACGTGGCATGAACGATTCGCACATGTGCATTCGCAAGGAATCGCGTCGATGATTCGTGATAATGTGGTAAGTGGAGTCAAGCTCCTTGGTAGTGAGGTCAGCAAAAACAACAGTACTAACAATCATTGTATCTCTGAAAAATGTCCTGCGTGCGTCTATGGCAAAGCCACTCGAGCTGTGATCCCAAAAGCGAGGTCTTCAAAACGCGCATACTTTTGCCTGGACTTGGTACACTCGGATGTGTGTGGCCCCTTAGAGGTGCAATCCATTGGTGGCGCAAAGTACTTCATTACCTTCATAGATGACCACTCGAACTGGTCAGTAGTGTACACTATGCATCATAAATCGGAAGCGTTTGAACGATACAAAATGTTCGCCCAACTGGCTCAAACCCGTACTGGTCGCAAGATCAAGGTGCTCCGCACTGATCGTGGCGGTGAGTACTTGTCGACAGAGTTTAAGTCATTTCTGATTGAAAACGGTACACAACACCAAATGACTACAGCATACACACCGCAACAAAATGGCGTTGCCGAGCGACTCAACAGAACCTTGGTTAACTTAGTAAGATCTATGCTGACGCATAAGAAAGTAACAAAGGGTTTCTGGGCGGAGGCACTCGCAACGGCAGTGTACGTTCGAAATCGAGTGACGTCCCGTGCCATTCCTCCAAAGACGACTCCGTATCACTTGTGGATAAAAGCAGTGCCAAATGTTGGCCATCTGCGCGTGTTCGGTTCAAAATGCTGGTATACATTACCGAAACATAACATTCAGAAACTTGATGCTCGTGCAAAAGAGGCGATGTTTCTAGGGTATGCTGAGAATTCCAAGGCATACAAGTTGTGGGATGGCGATCTACACAAAGTAGTCGTATCCAGGGATGTTACGTTTGACGAATCCAGCGGTGGGCGATCTGGTGAAACCACAGATCCAATCGACAATGTACCAAATGATGAGAACACAATCTATTTGGGCGTTGATGACGAAACTGCAGAAGACGATATAGAACCTGCAGTCGCTTCAGAATCATCAACCACGAGTGAGGAGCCCGACTCTGATGATCAGGCTGACTCCCCATCTGCAGCGGACGCCGAAACCGTTGAAATGGTCGATCAGCCTGTTCATGAAGAACAACCTTCAGAGCCGCAAGAGAATATGCGTCGGTCTACTCGCGTTCGAAGAGCCCCTGGATCTTGGTGGAAAGCCATGGTTACTGCAGGACTTCTATCTCACGCTCATGTGATAACGGAGATACCGAACTCGTACAAACAGGCTATGGCTTCGCCCGGGACGGCCTTCTGGCAAAAAGGCATAGACAAAGAACTTGCTTCACAACATAAAAACAAAACATGGGAACTGGTTCCGAGGTCTGAAGCATCAAATGTGTTAACGTCCAGATGGGTGTTTGGAGTGAAACATCTTCCCGATGAGTCTGGAAATTTAGTCGAAACTGCGAAAGGACGACTTGTAGCACGAGGCTTTCAACAAGTCGAAGGTCTCGATTACAGTGAAACTTTTGCCCCAGTCATCAAGTTCACAACCATTCGTCTCTTGCTGGCCCTGGTAGCGCACTTCGACCTCGAGCTGCATCAGATGGATGTTGTGACTGCCTTCCTCAATGGTGATCTTGACGAAGATATATATATGGAACAACCTGAGGGGTGCATCGACAAGGCTAAATCGGGTTGGGTCTGCAAACTGCTAAAAGCTATTTATGGTCTTAAGCAAGCCCATCGTCAGTGGCACAGCAAAATTGATGATTTCCTGATTATAGAACTCGGTTTTAAAACTACCCGCAGTGACCCATGTCTGTACATTCGACGTGAAGGCAATGTCATCATGATCATTGCCTTATACGTGGATGACCTGCTCCTAGCAGGAAGTGATTTGGAAGCCATTATATGGATGAAGAGTGAGCTGAACAAGCGATTTGATATGAAAGACCTCGGTGAGGCCAAGACTTGTATTGGACTTGAAATCAAGCGGAACCGTTCTCAAAATCTCTTGTCAGTCACGCAATCGAAGTATGCCCAAGCAGTATTGAAGCGATTCGAAATGTCTGCATGCAATCCGTGTACCACACCAATGGAGCAGTCTCGTCATGTTTCCACACATGTTAATGAGGGCAGTACAGACCCCCCATGCTCCGGACCATACCGTCAGGCCATTGGATGCCTTATGTTTCTAATGGTCGGGACCCGCCCTGACATCGCCTATGCGATCGGCAAGTTGTCTCAACACTGTGCAGACCCTCGGCAGTCAAGTTGGGCAGGAGTGAAACGTGTTTTTCGATACATACGTGGGTCCCACCAAATCGGCTTAGAGTTTGGTGAACATGACCAAGGGACCGACCTACATGGGTTTAGTGACGCCGATTGGGGTGGATGTCTCGAGTCACGAAAATCAACGAGTGGATACGTATTCAAACTTTGTGGTGGTCCAATCAGTTGGGCCTCACGTAAGCAAACGGTAGTTGCAAAGTCGACTTGTGAAGCAGAATATATCGCCCTCAGCGAAGCATGTAAAGAGGCTGCATGGCTTCGCCGTTTCCATGCGGATGTTCTCGGTGCAAATTCGGATCCAACAATTCGGATTGGATGTGACAACACTGGTACCATTGCTTTTGCTCACAACGAGTCCACAAATCGTCGTAACAAGCACATCGACATTACGTATCATTTTGTTCGAGACGCTGTGCGACGAAAACTGATCAGCCTGTACCACTGTCCGACGACAGATATGCCAGCTGACATGTTGACGAAACCACTTGGTCGCGTGCTGTTTGAAAAGTTCGTGGGTATGATTGGACTTTCAGAGTCCAAACTTGCCCAAAGCATGTGATCGAGGGGAGGTATTGGAAATGTGCGACCACATGCTACCCAACGGAAGAGGACGAAATCGAGTGACACGTGTACATGACTGGGCGGCGCGGACCCGTCCCCCTACATCACGACCTGACACGTGTAAAATCCCAGAATTTGGGGTGCTGGGGACGAAAGTGGGGTTTCGGAGGGTCATGCAAATTTGCATAGTTTTGACAAGTGGAACCTTGGCCCATAGCGTTATAGGGCTACAGAGGGAATGCTGCAATTCTATTGGCTGTCAGGTTGAATGCTGCAAATCTATTGGTCGGGTGTTGTCCACGTGTGGTACATCCAGCTAGTAATGTACTCAATATGCCCTGTATATGCCGTAATTACGTTGTTTTAGGGGTTCCAAGTGGTTCACCATAGTCGTAATGGGTAATTACTTGGAACACCCGTACAAGACACACGTGTGCGGTTCTACACATGTACACGTCGCCAGGTTGCTGCGTGGCATCGTGTACGTACACTTGTACACGTCGCATGTTTACAGTCCGGCGCGTGTGAGAGTACAGTACATGTGAATCAAAAGTACAACAAGGATATCTCACGAGAGAAAGGAACCTGTGCGAGTATTCTGTGTACGCGTCACGCTGTATTCTATTGTTGCACTAGTACGCCCCGTTGTACTACTCTCGTTAGCATGCGCCGTTGCACTGTCCTCTCGTTATGGTGCACCGTTGGATGCAAGGTGATGACAGTACTCGTTTGTTTCACATGAGACATCTGGTAAGATGTGTAGAAAGTCTGGATGCACATTGTTGTGAGTTGTTATAAGTGTCTGGCAGTGTGTGCTGAAATTAGTAAGGTGTGATCCGGACGTTTGTATGGGAAATAGGATATGATACGACTTGGCGCTGCTATAAATACATGGAGTGCCAAGTTGTTCACTGCACAATCGGAAGTCTCTCATGTCT
>JALZUP010000173.1 GCA_023301505.1 Robiginitomaculum sp. | reverse complement strand
TTTCCAAAGAGCTGCTCTAAGAAAGATAATGAGATGTTCTGGCGTTTTGAAATCTCTGTAAGCTTTCCAAAGAGCTGCTCTAAGAAAGATAATGAGATGTTCTGGCGTTTTGAAATCTCTGTAAGCGAAGAGCGCGCAGCTGGGCCGAGCGCGGCTAAATCAGCCACAGCCATCACAGCATAACGTCCTTTTGCAGTCAGTTTCATAAATCACTCAATTTGCAGCCCAAATAAGGGCATAAAATGCAGGTTTTTCTCGCTTTTTGCGATTGCCCTTGTTAAAGGGCGCTCGGTTCCATAAATACGCAGACTAATATAGGCGGGATGTAAGTAATCCGACAAAAACAGTCAACTATTTTCATTCGCTAAGATGTAAGAATTATTCGCGCATCATTTCTACTAGACAAGACAAGGTTTTTTCATGCCAGAGGTCATTTTCGCAGGTCCAGAAGGTCGCCTTGAAGGGCGCTATCACCCCTCTGATGATCAAGGCGCGCCCTGCGCCATCATTTTATCGCCCCATCCCAAGGCAGGCGGTCATATGGATCACCGCATTCCAGTGGCCATGTATGAACAATATAAGGCGCGCGGCTTTGCTGTATTGAGATTTAATTTTCGCGGCGTAGGCCGTTCTGTCGGGACATATGATAATGGCTCTGGCGAGCTGCAAGATGCCGCCTATGCGCTTGATTGGCTACAAAGCTTTAATCAAAATGCTCCCTTTACATGGGTGTCAGGCTATCAGTTCGGCGCGTGGATCGGCATGCAGCTCTTAATGCGCCGCCCCGAAGTGGCAGGGTTCATCTCGCTATCATTGCCAACCAATACATATGACTTTGCGTTCCTTGCGCCTTGTCCTGCCTCTGGTCTTGTGGTTTATGGCGGTGAAGACCGCATTATACCACCCGATGATGTTGACCGCGTTTTGGAAAAAATCCGCGTACAAAAAGGAACCTCCATCAGTTCAACACGCATTGACGGGGCAAATCATTTTTACAGCAACCATCTTGATAATGCGATGGAAGTCATTGACGATTATCTGGACGATCATCTTGATCCAAGATATTGCCCGCCGCGCGAACCGCGTCTGCTTGAAAGCTAATAAACACCCCCCGCTTGAACCTACAAGCGGGGTTTTTTATTTTCGCTTTCTGTTTTCCAAGCTTTTAGCTCTCTAACTTTTAGCCTTCTAACTTTTAGCTAATCGCCCAGCAATAATAGAGCCCGTCGCCCCTGTCGTCAGTGGCGCAGAACTGGGCAGGCCCTGCATGAAACGGGCGGCCATAAAAGCAAAGGCCTGTGCCTCTAGCGCGTCTCCGTCCCAGCCTAAATCATCGGCGCTGATGATTTCGCATTTCAGGCTCTCCGTTAGAGCCAGCATCATCGCTTTATTATGCCGACCTCCGCCGCAAACCACACATATTTCAATGGCTTGTCCCATTTTGCTTAAGCATTTTTGGACAGAGCGCGCCGTAAACGCACATAATGTTGTTGCCCCATCTTGCGCGCTTATAGCTGCCATATCGCCAAGCACATCAAAATCATACCGATCTGCTGATTTTGGCGGCAATGCCTCAAAAAAGGGCCGCTCCAGCCAGCGTTCAATTAAAGTAAAATCAGGACTGCCCGCCAAGCTAAGCGCTCCGTCCTTATCAAAGGCTCCTGCCCCATGCTGCGCGGCCCAATTATCAAGCGGGCCATTGCCGGGGCCGCAATCACTCGCCATCAGCTCACCATCAGCTGAGATTAGCGTAATATTGCTAACCCCGCCTATATTCAGCACAGCGCTCCCTGCCCCTCGCCCGGCGCGCTCTAATAAGGCCTTATGATAGATAGGCGCAAGCGGAGCGCCGTGCCCCCCCGCAGCAATATCGGCGCTGCGAAAATCATAGACAACATCAACGCCTAATGCTTTTGCTAAAACGCGTCCCTCACCAAGCTGAAGGCTTCGCCCAAGACGAGCCTTGTTTCCTTTATGTCCTCGGCCTGCTTTTTGCGGAGCATGATGTAAAAGCGTCTGGCCATGAAAGCCAATCAGATCAATTCCATCTGTGCCAATCATCTGAACAGCCTCTATATGGGCCTGATGAATGATATTTGCAGCCCCCCTAAAGCTCTTAGGCTCTGGCCCGTTAAATTGCCATGCTAGCGCATCTTGTGTCGCCTCTTGCAAGATCAAACGCTCTTGAGCGCTATAGGGACGAAAGGCCGTTTTGCCGAAATCTTTGATCTGCTCACCATTGGTGATCAACATAGCCGCATCCACGCCGTCCAAAGACGTGCCGCTCATCAAGCCGATAATTTTGCGCATAGGGGCGCTCATTTGAGCGCTAATTTGGGCCTTATCCTGAACTATAGACATATTCGTCCTTTATGTGTGGCGCGGGCTTTGATAACAGGGCGCCTAACTCTACTGCTGACTCGACGAGCAAAGCCATGACAAATTATAAATCCGACCTCCTAAATATACTCACCGAGCGGGGGTTTCTCTATCAGTGCACAGATGAGGCAGGCCTTGACGCCGCAGCTGTCAAGGGAGTGACGGGTTATATTGGCTTTGACTGCACCGCGCCAAGTCTGCATGTCGGCTCTCTTGTGCAAATTATGATGCTACGTCATCTACAGCGCTGCGGCGGGCGGCCCATCGTGCTACTTGGCGGCGGCACAACCAAAATTGGAGACCCGTCCGATAAAGATAAGTCCCGCCCCATCCTCACCGAAGAGCTGATTGAACGCAACAAGGCGGGCATTCGCCGCGTCTTTGATGCCTTTTTAGATTTTGACGGCCCCAATGGCGCAATCATGGTCGACAATGCCGATTGGCTGGACGGGCTGGGTTATATTGAGTTTTTACGCGATGTTGGCAAACATTTCACCGTCAACCGCATGGTCACAATGGAAACGGTCAAAAGGCGTCTTGAAAACGAACAGCCCATGACTTTCCTGGAGTTTAATTACCCACTTCTACAAAGTTATGATTTTGTCGAGCTTAACCGCCGACATGGCTGTACATTACAGCTCGGCGGATCAGATCAATGGG
>JALZUP010000172.1 GCA_023301505.1 Robiginitomaculum sp. | reverse complement strand
AGCCAAGTCGCCTTTCAGCGCGCAGAGCTTAATCTAATTCTCAATATTTATGGGCAAATGGTGAGCAAGGGCGATTGGAAAGATTACGCCATTGATATGCTAAAGGAGCGCGCGGTTTTTTCAATATATCGGCGCGCCACTGAAACACCCTTATATACAATTGTGAAAACACCTGCCCATGCCAAAAAGCAGGGGCAATATAGTGTTATCGCGCCGGGCGGGCTGATCTTAAAACGCGGACATGAGCTTAAAGCCGTGCTGCGCGTTTTTGACAAGCAGCGCTTTAAAATCACCTAAATATCTCGCCGCCTATAAATGCGCATAAAAAAAGCCCCGCCAAAGCGGGGCTTTTCTAATTTAAGTGTTAGGCTTTATTCTCCGCCAAACAGACTCATCAAAATTGAGAAAATGTTGATAAAAGAGAGCAAGAGCGAGGCCGCGCCATAGGCTGAATATTTCTCAGCCATTTCTGGATTATTGACTGTGCCATAATAGATGCGTTTTAGATTTTGTGTTTCCCACGCCGTAATCGCACAAATCGCAATCAAGCCAACGAGGTTAAAGATAATTCCCATACCGCCTGTTGGCGCCATGCTTGGAACAAACATGCCTAAAATATTGATGGCGATAAAGCCGAAAAAGACCATGAATGCAAATTTAGCAATGCTGCCCAGATCTTTTTTAATCACATAACCAATCAGACTAACGCCTGCAAAGGCAGATGCCGCCATGAAGAAGACTTTAGCTGCAATCATTGGGTCGGCAAAAACCGCAATAGAGGAGAGCCACACGCCCATAATGGCCGCAAAGCCAAAGAGGAACATCTTGACCGCGCCAAGACTCATTGTTGGCAATTTACTGCCCACCGCGCCAAATAGCACGACAATACCGATTGTAAGGCCAATAGCAGCAGGGCCGCTATACATCATGCGACCAATGTTAGATAATTGTCCTGTTTCGGTTAGAAGGACATTATTGCCAAAGAAGTAGGCAACCGCCATTGAGACAACCATCGCCATAACCATATAACGATAGGTTCCAAGCATAAAACTACGCAGGCCCAGATCAGTCTGGGAGGCGTGTGATGCCGGTGTGTTAAACTGGTTCATATTCAACTCCAATAATATTACGCATTCACCGCAGCTTGCGATTATAAACGCTATACCTGTACTATATAGGAAGTTATATCAAAACGCCAATATTTTAGACTGTAAGATTTTACCCCCTTTTTTGGAGCATATTCATGGATTTTCGCCCTCTTGGCCGCACAGGCCTGTCTGTTTCCTCTGTTTGCCTTGGCACAATGACATGGGGACAGCAAAATAGTGAAGCCGAAGGCCATGAGCAGATGGATTATGCTGTCTCGCGCGAGATCAATTTTTTTGACGCCGCAGAAATGTACCCCGTGCCCGCAGACGCCAAAACGCAGGGCCGTACAGAGGAGATTATTGGAAGCTGGTTTAAAGCGCGCGGCAAGCGAGACGATATTATTTTGGCCACCAAAGTCGTTGGCCGTTCTGGCATGACATGGACGCGCGATGATAATGTTGATTTAACGCGCCAGAGCAAAGCGCAAATAAATGAAGCCGTAGAAAAATCACTACGCCGTCTGCAAACGGATTATATTGACCTATATCAGCTACACTGGCCTGATCGCGGCCTGCCCGGCTTTGGCTTTAATAGCTATTATGATTATGACACGGATGACATGATCGCGCTGGAAGATATTTATGACACGCTGACCCGTCATGTTGAAAAAGGCAATATTCGCGCCATTGGTCTGTCTAATGAATGTTCTTGGGCGGTGATGAAATTTATCGCTATGGCGGAGCGCTCTGGCGGGCCGCGTCTCGCCTCTGTGCAAAATGTCTATAGTCTTGTGGCCCGCCGCTTTGATTATAGTCTGGCGGAAATTTCCATGCGCGAAGATGTCGGGCTTTTGCCTTACTCTCCGCTGGCCCAAGGCTATTTAAGCGGAAAATATGAAACTCAAATTCCGAAAAATTCGCGCAAAGATTTATTCCCAGCTTTTCTAGGCCGTTATGAGAGCCGCGGCGGCCAAGACGCCATCGCGGCCTGCCTGAGCGCGGCGCGTGATTTAGGCCTAACGCCCACACAATTTGCGCTCAAATTTGCACAAAGCCGCGCCTTTACAACCAGCTCTATCATTGGCGCAACAACGATGACGCAGCTAAAAGAAAATATTGACGCCCATGATATTGACTGGACAAAGGATATGGAAAAGGCAGCCGATAATATTCACAAAACTTATCGCTCGCCAGTCTCCTAAAAACCTGATTATGATTCTTTTTGCCGCTATCAATATCCCCCCCTCTATCGCCAAAGATATTGCGCGGTTTCAAAAAGGCGTGTCTGGCGCGCGCTGGCGCAGCACGGAGCAATTACATATTACACTCGGCTATTTTGGAGAGCTGACTGATGAGCGCGCCGAGCAGCTCGACGAAGAGCTAGCCCGTAAAAGCTTTCCTGCTTTTGAGCTATGCCTGAAAAACGGCGGACATTTTGGCCATAATCAACCCCATTCACTTTGGGCGGGTATTGAAGATGAGAGCGAGCTTGCCAGCCTAAATACCCATTGCAAAAATGCAGCAAGGCGCGCGGGCATTATCATGGAAAAACGTCTCTACCGTCCTCATGTGACCATGGCCTATTTGCGCGCGGGCGCTCCGCTTGAGCGCATCATTGCCTTTGAAAAAAACATGATGGCGCGGTTTAAATCACGGCCCTTTTTGGTCGACCAATTTGAGCTTTATTCCAGCAATCCCCAAAAGTCTGGCGGCAATCTTTACCGCATGGAAGCCAGCTATCCGCTTATGAAGCCCGCCTAACTTAGGGGCGAGCTAGGTAAATCTGAGCGGGTTTTAATATCGCTGATTAAGCCGCCACAGGCCAATTCGATCATGTCTAAAACACGCTCAAAGCTTTCCGCGCCGCTATAATAAGGATCGGGCACTTCTTTAACATCCAGATCCTGCGCAAAATCTAAAAACAGGCCCGTATGTCCCTGATAATCTTTGGGCATGCGGTCTCTAATAACCTCCAGATTTTTTAAATCCATCGCTAAGATATAATCAAATTTTTCAAAATCTTCATCTTGTAGAACACGCGCCTTAATATTGCTAAATAGATAGCCGCGTTTCGCGCCATATTTTTGGGCGCGGCTATCAGGGGGCTTTTCCGTATGCCAGCCACTTGTGCCCGCACTATCGACACTAATATCTAGCCCCGCATAGGCCGCGCGCGCTGAAAAAACAGCCTGCGCCGTGGGACTTCGGCAAATATTGCCCAGACAAACGAATAAAACGGATGTCATAAAATCAAGAAAACAACACTGTCATGTGATTATCAACTCTTCCCCTCAAAAGCATTACCCCTCATATTGAGCAAATTATGCAGTTTAAGTCTATTATTATTTTAACGGGCGCAGGTATTAGCGCCGAAAGCGGGATTCCCACATTTCGGGCCGCAGATGGTTTATGGGAAGATCACCGCATTGAAGATGTGGCGAGTCCCGAAGGATTTGCCCGCAACCGCGCCCTTGTGCAGCGCTTTTATAATTTAAGGCGCGCGGCCTTGTCTAAGGCAGAGCCCAACCCCGCCCATAAGGCGCTTATGGAGCTTGAATCATATATGCGTGAAAATGGCGGTGAGTTTTTACTCATTACGCAAAATGTCGATGATCTCCATGAGCGGGCAGGCTCTCAAAACCTCATCCATATGCATGGCGCGCTTAAAAGCGCCCTATGTACACATTGTGAGAGGCGCCAACCTCAACATAGCGATATTGATGAGCGCTCGCTCTGTGAGCACTGCAAAACAAAAGGGAGCCTGCGTCCTGATATTGTCTGGTTTGGAGAAGTTCCTTATCAGATGGGCCGTATTGAGGCCGCTCTGGCGCGCTGTGATTTATTCGTCTCAATTGGGACAAGCGGGGCGGTCTATCCAGCGGCGGGCTTTGTGCGCGCCGCGCGCCATTACGGGGCGCGCACAATTGAGCTTAATCTAGACCCCTCTGCGGGCAGCGCTCTATTTGATGATAGCCGGCTTGGCAAGGCCAGCGCGCTCGTCCCAGCCTGGGTTAAGAGTTTGACTCATGAGGCTTGACTGATGGCGCTTAATCGCCCGCACTTGATTGGAGCGCCTGATGAAGCGTCTGATTGAAGCGAATTAACGCGGGGCTCGTTTTGCTAAAATACGCTGCAAGGTTCGGCGGTGCATATTCAAACGGCGCGCGGTCTCAGACACATTCTTTCCGCATAATTCATAAACGCGTTGAATATGTTCCCAGCGCACGCGATCAGCCGACATAGGGTTTTCTGGCGGAGCGGGGCTATCGCCGGGCTGCGCCAAAAGCGCTTTGCACACATCATCGGCATCAGCAGGTTTGGCCAAATAATCCACAGCGCCCGCTTTGACCGCCGCCACAGCCGTAGCCAGATTGCCATAACCGGTGAGCATCACAATGCGGCAATTATCGCGCGCATCATGTAAATCCTGCACAACATTTAATCCATTGCCATCTTCAAGCCGCATATCCAGCACAGCAAAGGCGGGCGGATTATCGCGCACCAAGGCTTTCGCCTCAGAAACTGTTTCGATCGGCGTGACCTCAAAGCCGCGCTGTGACAAGGCCCGCGCCATGCGATTGCGAAAAGGCCCATCATCATCAAGGATCATGAGCGTATTATCATCAGGAATATCATATTCGGTATGGGTATCTGGCATTTTAGCGCCTCAATTTATAAGTGGCCGCCAGACTATCTAGCGGATTATGTCGTCTATCTATCTCTAGCTCATAATATTTTAAAAATCACCTGTAAAACAAAGCTTAAAACAAAACTAAAAGAGCGAACTAAAACTCAGCTTCAATACGCATGCGCGGCCATCTCACACGCACAAAGGCGCCGCGCTCGGATTTACGATTGCCAAATGTAACAGTTCCGCCCGTGCGTTCCAGCAAAGTTTTAGAGATGAAAAACCCAAGGCCTAGCCCCCCTGCCCCTGGGCCTTGGCTCGGCTCTTGGCGCGAGGACACATAAGGTTCTCCCAGACGCGAGCGGATCGCGGGATCAAATCCTGGTCCATCATCAAGCACATCAATTTGCACATGATGACTATCCCAGCGTCCCATAATGCTCACAGTTGACCCAGCAAAGTCACAGGCATTTTCGACAATATTTGTCAGCCCATATAAAAGCTCGGCTTGGCGAGTAAGCGTTAAGGGGCGCTCGCCCGACTCTATTGTAATTACAATCTGAGTGTCAAATGCATAAAACGGCTCCGCCACCTCATCAAGCAAGCCCTTAAGGCTAAACACATCATGTATAGCATCGCCCTCATCCCCGCGGCGCGCAAGCATTTGTAATATATCACGGCAACGCTTGGCCTGAGACAATACAAGCCGCGCATCCTCGCCCATAGGCGTGTCACTGGCTAGCTCGCGCGCCATCTCATTGGCCGTCACCTGTATGGTGGCCAAAGGCGTACCTAGCTCATGAGCCGCCGCGGCGGCCAGTCCCCCCAGTGCCGCTAATTTTTGCTCATGGGCCAACACCGCTTCTGTGGCCGCCAAAGCATTAGACATGCGCCGGCTCTCTAAAGAGGCGCGCCAAGCATAAAGCGATGTAAAGGCCATCCCCGTCATTAGCGCGATCCACATGCCTAGCTTAAAGATAAAGGGCAGGGTGAAAATTTCCTCTTCATACCACGGCAAAGGCTGACAATAATATAGCAGCAAAAAGGAGAGGGGTGCCGACAGCCCAATTAAAATAGTCAGCACCGTTTTGCGTAAAGTTGTCGCCCCCGTCACAACAGGCGCGATGAATAAGAGCACAAAGGGATTTTCCATCCCGCCTGTCAAATAAAGCAAGGCGGCAAGCTGGAAAACATCAAAGCCAAGTTGCAATAGCGCCTCACCATCACTCACGCGCCGGTCAAGCGGCAAGCGAAGGTGAATAATAATATTCACAAATGCCGCCAGACCAATAACGGCCAGACAGGCAAGATAAGGAAAGGCGAAGCCTAAAACGCCCCACACCAACAGCAAGGCCGCGCTTTGTCCCGAAATAGCGCCCCAGCGCAGGGCCACCAACGTTGAGCGCCGAAGCCGCCCAGAGCTTGAGACCCGCCCCAAACGTGAGATATGCCGCGCCAAAAAACCAGATGGCGCATTGGGCATCATACCGCCTTCATCAGGCATAAATTCAGACAAACTGGATATATCGCTGCGCGAATTTAACGGCTTAGCCGCATTTAAAGGTTGGGTGGCCAAAGACTAAATCCTGCTTTAAAAAATGCCTGCTTAAAAGAGAGACTAACATGCCCGAGCCATATGGGCTTGGCAATATATCTAATCTTGATATTTTTCTGCATAT
>JALZUP010000171.1 GCA_023301505.1 Robiginitomaculum sp. | reverse complement strand
CACTTCTATAGTTCTTACACATGAAGTATTGTCTACATTACCAGCAAGATCTGCAACGGTATAGGTAATCGTATTCATACCTGGGTTAAGTGTTACTGTTGGGTTTGATCCATCAGATGGGAACATGGTCTGCGCGATTGTAGTCGCACCAGTTACGTTATATCCAAACATTGCTGACTCGAATGATAACTGGACTGAGAGCATTGAAGCTCCAGAATCCGTTACCTCTGTAAATGTTACATTACTATCGTAAAATCCTGGATCAACACAAGGGTTGATACCGAAATCATCATTATTTAGATCACTATCGTTACCAAACCCAATCAACCCATTAAATACTGGAGCAACTGTAATCATAATTTCACCATCTGCTGACCATTGTTGCAACAATGCCGCGGGTACCGTTATTTGTGCCACATTCGTCATTGCATCACTACATCCAGCATTTGCTGTAGTCGTTCCTAGTAATACTCCGCCTTCGCCAAATATATTTAAAGTTTCTTGAGTGGCTATAGCAGTAGGAAATCCTAAAGGAGTGTTATCTAAATCTCCTTTAAACATAATATTCAGTACCCCGTCTCCTGATGGAGGTGCAGAACCAGCAAGACTAAACGAACTTACAACTGTATCCATAACGAAACCGTCAATATTTGGATGTGGTAAAAATCTAAGTTCATTAAACATTCTAGTGTTATTGTATGCTGCTAATTCACAATTATCTAAGATATCATTTTCAGGTCTTGGCAATTCTACATCTACTGGATTACAATCCGGTGTTGCTATTGTAGCAGGTAAACCATCTAACGGGCAGTCAGTAAACATTGGTGCTTCATCATCAATAACGGTTACATTAAATGTACATGAAGAAGAATTTCCACTACAATCAGTAGCAACAAATGTCACTATCGACACGCCATTAAATGCCATTCCTGTACCTACGACAGTTCCTGAGCCAGTTCCCATCATAGAACCAGATCCTGTTCCGGGGTTACCCGTGAAGCCAGATGATGGACCAGAGAACGATTCCGAAATTGATGGAAATGTTGCAGGCATTAATGGCCCACCATTCACACTATATTCTAATGAACCACCTGCTGGCGGAGTAGAACAATCGTATTCTAATGTTGGCCGAACTGCAGAACCCATACATGTATTATTTATCCCTTGATTTTCTAAGCCCTGACCAGGATCATTAGGTATTAAGCTTATTGTAACAACTCCATCAGAAGCCCATTGATTAAAGGTATTAACTGGTATTGTATACTGCTGATTGCCCAAATCTCCACACTGACCAGACGTTATTGCTGTTTGCCCCAATAGTGTCATTCCTTCCCCAAAAACTCGGAAAAATTCTGTAACAAAATCACCATCAAAGTTTACAAAATTTAAATTTAAGACTACATCCGTAACTGCCACTGTTGGTTGTGCAGGTACTATAAAATCAATCGTTATGTCATCCACAAGAACGTTTGTATCGTTAGGTCCTGTAAACTCAATAAAGACTCCATCATTTGGACTTGAAGAAGTGAAATTATCCGGACCACAACCGGATTGAACATCTGCACATCCATCTACAACCGTTGGTGGTACAAAATCAAATACTGCAGCACAGTCTCCTAGTCCATCACTACTAGTCGTAATGGTAATATCAGTAGGACATCCAGTAATCACTGGAGGCGTATCATCTATTACTGAGAATGTAGCTGAGGTGATCGCACTATTGCCACATTCATCTCTTACTACGAAGTCAACCATAGATACTATATCAGAAGGACAAATCGCACCTGGTAAAAAAGCAGGGGTAGATGTTCCTGACTGGAAGGCAAACCAGCTAGATGTTCCTATCTGGCCAGTAGCCGTATTATATGTGCCACCTACATTATTTATAGATGTACAATTATCATTCGCTGCAGATCCAAAACCAATCGATTCAATCCAATTTGCAAATGCGGAATTCACGCCACTTCCATTAGGATTAGCGTTACAAGAAAATTCAAAATTATCAGCTCCTATAGTAACTACTGGCAAAACATTATCTACTACTGTAATAAGTTGCTGTTGTGGATTTGCATTTCCACATCCATCAGTAAGTGTCCATGTTCTTGTAATCACGCCAGTTCCTGCACATCCCATTGGGACCATATCAGAAAAATCAACAGTAAAGCCTGAACAATTATCTTCCCCATCTACTATACCTCCTCCAGTAAATGCTGGATCAGTACTATCTTCACAACTAATAGTCACGTTTGGTGGTATACTAAAGGTGGGAGGCATAAAATCTCTAATCTCAATAAGTTGAGAAGCTTGAGATGAATTTCCACACTGATCTGTCGCAGTGTACGTTCTCGTCACTCTTTGGAAAACATTATTGTCACACGGTACTACTGGCGTAGTAACATCATTGAAAGTGACCACAACAGAACCTGAGCCTGTGCCTATCAAACTACCCGACCCACTACACATATCAAATACTGTAGGAAAAGGTATTAAACTATCATCAAAATTACAATCTGAATCCGCAGTAATCCCGACTGTGAATAAGGTCGAAGTGAACTCTGGTGCCTCAATATCAATTAGCGACCAGGTTGAAGTATTTCTTGTTTCATTGTCACAAGCATCCGTAGCAACGAAAGTTACAGTTACATCATAGTCACAAGTCGAAAGATCTACAGTAGGGTAGAAAGCTGGCATACCAGTTCCCCCTGTATTACCATTTGAATCTGTCCAGAAGAATGAGAAAGTTACTGGTTCACTACAGCTGTCAGTTGCATCAACATCCGTCAAATCATTATCTCCATTGGAGTCTATCCACAATTGTAGGCCTGCTTGGTCATTTGCATTTCCACCAGGTCCACATGGTTCATCCATAGCAGTAGCTCCATCCAAGGTAGGACCGGTTCCATCGAATACTTGGAACGTTACCTGATTTGTTTGATTTGAAAATCCACATTCATCTGTAGCAACAAAAATGATATCAACTGTACCCGCACCTCCACATATTGGTGTTAAAACAGGCATAGCAGGTATTGTTGTCCAAACAATATTTGAACCACAAGCATCACTCGCTATAGCACCACCATTATTCATAATATAGTCCTGAAGATCTGTTCCATTTGCACCTGTACATGAAACATTCAAGTCCGATGGTTGAGTAAGAATAGTCGGACCTGCGCCATTATTAGTTATACTAAAAGAAGCTTGAAACGGCCCCGCAACATTGCCACACAAATCAGAAGCAAAGAAGTCTACCGAAACTGATCTTCCAGCCATACATGGGCTTCCCATCAGACTATCGATTGGTACAGTATTGAATCCTGTATTATTTGAAGGATTATTATCTAAATCTGTTGCAGGATTATACATTTCTGATGTTAAGAAATAAAATGTATTCACATTCATTCCAGAGCAAACATCCGTTGCCTCTAAACCAGGCTGAGGAGTATCAGGGTTATTACCTCTAGTCACCGCCCACAAATTCAAATCGTTTGCATTATTTGGACCACACTCCACAACATAAGCTTCTGGAAATGAAGTTGCCGTAGGAGGAGTATTATCTTCTATAGTAAAGGTCGCTATTCCTGCACTTGTACTAATTCCACACTCGTCTTGAGCAAAAAACTCAACAGTGTAAGACCCCGTATTTCCACAAGCTGTATTTATTGTTGGGATATTTGGTGCAAATGTGAAGGTCGTTGCTCCACAGTTATCAAATGCGGTGGCGCCACCTCCATTGTTCAACCACGCTTGCAAGCCAGCATTATTTCCAGTTCCATCACAAGTTGCTGATGCATCCAAAGCAACCTGTGTTACAGTTGGTGCAGTATCGTCAATTACTCTAAATGTAGCTGGACCTGTTTGGCTGGTATTTCCACATTCATCTACAAAGAAAACAGTCATACTTATAACTCCTGTAGGACCACACTCATCTGATAAATCGGCTAAAGTAATACTATTAAAACCATCATCGGTAGATGGATTATTATCTGGATCTGTTTCTGGATTATATCCTATGCTTGTAGGAAAGAAGTAAGAGGTTGTATTCCCGCAGGCATCCATAGCAGTTGCGCCTGGTTGCATAGTAGCTGGATTATTTCCACGTGTAGCAGTCCAAGCTGCTAATATGGCAGCTTCATCATCATTACAGTTCACAACAATACTTTCAGGTTGTGTTAAAATAACTGGAGCGTCATCATCTGTAAGACTAAAGGTTGCATCATATGTATTCGTGCTTAGATTGCCACAGTTATCAGTCGCTTGAAATCTAACCGTAACGTCACCTGTGATTCCACAATTATCAGAAAGTATGTCTAATATAGAAGTTCCTCCAAAACTCAACATTCCATTTGAAAGAACTTGAGTACCTGTTGGCACACCTCCAGAAAGAACTGTAGCGTTGAATGTTGCTGCTGTACAGCCATCTGATGCCAAACCACCCGCTGCACCTACTAACCAGTTAGTCAATGCTTGATCAGGAGTAACTGTTGGCCCAACTGCAGAACAAGAAATAGATAAATTTCCTCCTATCTGTGTAATCACTGGAGATTCACCATCTGTGACCGTAAATCTAACTGATACTGGATTAGTTAGATTGCCACAGGCATCTGTATAAGTGAAAGTCACATCTACAAAACCAATCGCATTATCCACTGTAATATTACTCCCATCTTCTATTGGGAAATTATCTTGACACATTCCATTATTAATAGATGCGTTTAAAGAATTTAATATATCTGTAAAACTAGCTGTTGTAACTCCATTATCTAATGAAGAAGTTAGTGTTATTTCTGAACAAGCATCTACTGCTGTAGATTGTGCCCCAGAATTTACCCAGGCTTGTAATTCCGCCACAAATGAACCATTATTACAATCAACAGATATAGCATCTGCTCCATCCGTTATAGATGGTGTAGTTCTATCATCAATCATGTAGTTAGTAGGGTTTGAAGTAGTAGATACTCCACATGCATTAGTGTATTCAAAAGTTACTATATAATCTCCGTTTGGACAAGGCTGTATCAATGAAGCATTTGGATCCGCAGTAATATCTACTCCGTTTAAAAATGCAGTAATCGTAACTCCAGTTCCACAGTCTTCTTGCACATTCGCATTTCCTCCTGCAGCAACCCAAGCAGCAAAACCAATATTTGTCGAAGTATTATTCGTACAATTATCAACCACTGGTGTTGGTTGAGTTATGATGACAGGCCCCGTTGGGTCA
>JALZUP010000170.1 GCA_023301505.1 Robiginitomaculum sp. | reverse complement strand
TTGATATCCAGACGCTGCATTATATCTAGCAGCTGCGCCGGCATCATAACGCCCGTTTTGAGAATATTGCGGCGCGCCAGAGTGGTTTGCACCCCCTAGCCCTAGCCAGGAACATCCTGATAATAATGTAGCCGATAATGCTAAAGCGGCAATCCGCATATCTTTCTCCCGCACATATTGCGATTCATGGTTAATGAACGGTTTGACGCCTTATGCTTAACAAGTCGTGAAACTACGGAATTTTTATGGGTTTTATTATAAAATTTCTAAAACGGCCTCGGCTGGACGCCCAATACGCGCGCCCTTTTGCGTCTCTACAATGGGGCGCTCTAATAATTTAGGATGAGCCGCGATCATTGCAATCAAAGCCTGCTCATCTGTTACATCTTTAAGCTTATTATCTTTATAGGCCTGCTCGCCGCGCCTCATCATATCGCGCACGCTTAAAAGGCCTGTTTTAGAAAATAAAGCCAAGAGCGCCGCCTCATCTAAAGGCTGCCCCAAATAATCAATAATTTCTGGCTCTAAACCCCGCTCTTTGAGCAAAGCTAAAGTTTGGCGAGATTTACTACAGCGCGGATTATGATAAATTTTGAGCATGGCGGCCTTCTATATAACACTAAGAGGGATTGATTAGCATAGCAGAATGCGCAATTGAATGCGGCATGCCTGCAAAGCCTGTAAAAACCGTTCTGATTATCTCTAGCCAAACCGCAAGCTCGGCCATTGGCGCAGGCGCGAGCGCTTATTGCCTAAATGCGCTCGGTATAGAGACAATTATTCTGCCCACGACCCTATTTGGCCGCCACCCTGGCTGGGGCGCGCCCGGCGGCGGAGCCATAAGCGCGCCTCATATCGCCTCTATGTGGGACGCCATAGCCAAACAAAACATCACATTTGACGCTGTCCTGACAGGCTATATGGCGAGCATAGAGCAAACCGAGCTGGCAAGGCGTATTATAAATGAGCTAAAAGCCCTAAATCCTGACATGCTCACATTGGTCGATCCTGTCATGGGCGATAAAGGCAGCCTTTACGTTTCGCCCGACATCGCCAACGCCATGATTGAGCAGCTTGTCCCGATTGCCGATTTCATCACGCCAAATATGTGGGAGTTTTCATTCATTACGAAAAAGCTGCCTCAGACGCTTCAGAAAAACGCAAAAGATATTGCTGCAAAAGATATCATCACAGCCGCCCAGACGATAAAGGCCTCAATCATTGTCACCTCTGTTAGGTCGGCCAGCAATATTGGCGCTATGCTGGTTCATGGCGCTCAGGCCTATTTAGTGAGCCATGCCCAGCGCGAGATCGTCCCTCATGGCGGCGGGGATGCCTTATCTGGACTGGCCTTAGGGCATTTACTTAGCGGCCATGCCCCCAAAGACGCGATGGCCCGCTCTGTTGCCAGCATATTTGAAATCTTCCGTGCCTATGACGCCAAAACAGACCGCGGCGAGCTGCCCCTTATTCGCCTCAACGCGCATATAGCGAATGCCGCGCCTTTAAAATTGCAAAACCTATCCCCGCTGCAATCAGATGACAGCTAGGCAGATTATAATGCTGATATATAATGCGGATATATAATAAGACGGATATATAATTATGAGCGAGACCGACTATCCCATTTCAGGCCTATGCCCGCCAGAGTTTGACGCGGTGAGAGACGCCTTTGCGCAAAATTTTTCGCAAGATTTAGAATGCGGGGCCAGCTTTGCCATTGTGAAAAATGGCGAGCTAATCGTCAATTTGGTGGGCGGATATACTGACCGCAAAAAAACCAAGGCGTGGGACGAGCAAACCCTCATCCCCGTTTTCTCATCCAGCAAAGCCGTCAGTGCCATAGTCATCGCCCACCTCGTGGATCAAGACTGCATTGGCTATGATCAGCTTGTTAAATCCATCTGGCCAGAATTTGCGCAACGCGGAAAAGATGAGCTAACCATTGGGCAGGTTTTATCGCATCAAGCTGGCCTGTCGGGCATTACCAATCCCGATTGGACGCCTAGTGACTGGTTTGACTGGCATAAAACCTGCGCCGAACTTGCCGCGCAAGAACCAATCTGGAGCCCCGGCACAGCCAGCGGCTATCACCCGTCAACTGTGGGCTATTTGGCGGGAGAAATTGCGCGCCGCGCCGATAAACAGCACCGCACATTGGGCACAATTTTATACGAAGATATTTGCCAAGAAAATAATATCGACTTTTATATCGGCACGCCCGAAAGCGAGCATGAGCGCTGTGCTGAGCTGATTAAGCCGCGCCAGCTCCCTGATTTGGGGCAAATCAACGCCGCCACCCAGGCCGCCTTCCTACAAAAATGGTCAAGCTCAGGCGGCAAGGGCGTGACGCAGTGGCGCGAAATGGAAAGCCCTGCCGCCAATGGCCATGGCACAGCCGCCGCGCTGGCGCGCCTCATTGATATTGTGCAAGCGGGCAATATTAATGGCCGCAAATATCTAGCCGAAGACATGCTCGAGAAAATCACACACCCCCTAATTAGCGGGCCGAACCTTGTCCTGCCCTTTGATCTGACATTTGCGGCGGGCCTGATGCATAATAGCCCGAATTATTTTTACGGCCCGAACGCAGACTGTTATGGCCATAGCGGCTGGGGAGGCTCCTGCGTTTTTGCCGATCGCGCGGCGGGGATAAGCTGCGCCTATGTGATGAATAAGCAAAGCCATCACCTCCTCGGTGACCCGCGCCCATTACGCATCATAGAGGCGCTCTATAAAGACGTTTTAAGTGCTTAGCTTAAACCGCCTCTATTAAGCCCCGTATTAATAGAATCGTCTCCAATCATGAATTTTGCGCATATTTTAGACAATAATGAGCTGATAAGCCCCATATGCTCTTAATTTGGCGATATGCGGCTATTTCCGAGCTAAATCGAGCTGTTTTCGTAGCATTTTCTTCTGGACGCGAGCCAATTGGCCCGTTAAAAGCCGCATCAATATTAAGCCTGCTCGCTTGAGCGGGCTCATCTGCTTTTAGGAAACTTAAATATGGTTGAAATTTACGTCCGTCAGAACAATGTCGATCAGGCATTGCGTGCTTTAAAGAAAAAACTTCAAAATGAAGGTGTGCTACGCGAAATGAAAGCGCGCAAGCATTATGAAAAGCCATCTGAAAAACGTGTCCGCGAAGCTGGTGAAGCTGTACGCCGCGCCCGTAAATTGGCCCGTAAACGCGCTCAGGTCGAAGGCCTGATCCCAATGAAAAAGAAGCCGACCCGCTACTAAGCTAGCTTTTTCACAAGCAGATTAGAAACCGTCTTTGCCAAATATGGCAAAGACGGTTTTTTTATGCGCGTAAACCCTCTATATTGACCCTATGCCTTATGTACCCACGCTCTCGCGCAATGGAGCCGCGCCCATATCGCCGCCATCTTGCGGCACCACGCCCGTCTTAAAGGCGGCGTGGCGACATTTATCTGCGGCAGAAATCGCGCTCATCCCGCAAAGCTTTGCGAGCCAAATTGATATTGGCAGGGTACGTTTAATTGACCGCGCCCATAATCCTCTCGCAATAGGGCGTATATTGTGCCGCGGTCATGATATTTACTGGAAGGCCTATCCCGAAGATTTTTGCAAGCAGTCCGTCGCCATGCAAGCCTTGCTCATCCATGAGCTGTGCCATGTCTGGCAATATACACATGGAACGCTAACCGCGCTGCGCTATTTATGTAATCCGCGCGCTTGGAAATATGGCTATGAATTTGAGCCGTCAAAACCCTTTACAGCCTATCCAACCGAACAGCAGGCAGATTTCTTACAAGACTGGTACGCCGTTAATTGCGCAAAACAGCCTCACCGCTATTGCCAGAGCGTCACGGCCCCCAGCGCAGAGCAAATTAACGCCGTCATACCCTTTGCCTTTGACCCAATTGTGACACCACAAAATACGTCACCACAGAGCGCGTCACCACAGAGCGCGGCAAAGGCTAGGCCTGCGCGCGGCATAAGCTGATTTTAGGCTAAGGCTACCTCTTGCCCATAAAGCTAAAATAAATGAAGAGCGGTAAAAAAATAGCCAGCCCCATTGCGCCGTAATATGTGGCCTGAGCAGGATGGTGTATCCATCCTACGGGCTTGAAAAATTCTGGATTATATCCCGCATAAATCAGCAAGCCGCTAAACCCGATCAGCGCCACATAAAGACACCATGTTAAAATATTAGCGGTGCTATTTTGAACCGAGCTGCGATCAATAATGTCTTTTTGCTCCGCGCTCTCATTACCGAGTAATTTAGCCGAATTTATTTGAAACATTTGCGGCTCTGGTGGCTCATCCGAAAAAGGAGATAAGTCCAAGCTCTCTGATGCGTTATAGGCTGATGCATTATATCTTGATGATTCAGGATAGCTTGGTGCTTCAAGAGTTGATATTTGGCGATCCAACCTTTGAGAGTTTGACCTTGTGACCAAATTTTTCACGGCTTGCAAGGCCAAGGCCTGCGGGTCAATTGTCTGAGCCGCCCGCCGGTCTGGCGCGTTTCTAAGCTGTGTGACAGCCTTTAACCCGCTGTAATTTTTACCGGGCGTGTTAAAGCTCTTACCCACGGAAATAATCAATTTGGCGAGCATCCCCTTGGCGGTAAAACCAATGCCAACATAAAAGATAACCAGCATAAAAATAAAATTCACGCCAAATAATATTAGCAGAAAAAAAACAGCCGCAAGCAAATGCCAATATGTTAAAAGCTCGCCCCAGCCGCCCTGCACCTTTTGCAAGTCGGCGCGCTTACCCGCCTTTTTTACCCCTGCCATAGATCGGTCGATTGTCGGAGCTGTCCATGAATTTTGTTCCGCCAAAATATTCCCCTTTTGCCCATTTTATAACGCCAAATGCATAATTGAAACAGGGCTTAAACCTGCCCCCCCCTGCTTTTGACCGTGCTTTGGCCCTTATAAGACAGAGTTAAACAGTAAATTATGAGGATTTTGCTAAGCAATAGAATTTAGCCCCCATCGCATTTATGCCGCGTTTAAGACGCACAAAAAAGCCGCCCTCATAAAGGACGGCTTTAATATTTGTCTGACATATTTGGTTTTATGCGTTAGCGTTGAGCTTGCCCACAAGGCCGCGATTGACCACAGCTTCGGCGACTTGCACCGCATTAAGCGCCGCGCCCTTGCGCAGATTATCTGATACGCACCACATATTGAGCGTATTATCTTGCGTGCTATCTTCGCGAATACGCGACACATAGGTGGCATACTCACCCACACATTCAATCGGCGTGACATAGCCGCCATCTTCGCGCTTATCGACCACCATAAGACCCGGACTCTCGCGTAAAATATCGCGCGCCGCATCGGCTGATAGCTCATTTTCAAACTCAATATTAAGCGCTTCGGCATGGCCAACAAAGACAGGAACGCGCACAGCCGTCGCCGTCACTTTAACATTTGAATCGAGAATTTTCATCGTCTCGGCCTTCATCTTCCACTCTTCTTTCGTATCGCCGCTATCCATAAATACATCGATATGAGGAATGACGTTAAAGGCGATTTGCTTGGTGAAATTCACGGGCGGGAATGTATCTTGCGGATGGAATACAGATTTTGTCTGCTCCCATAGCTCATCCATATTTTTCTTACCGCCGCCAGAAACAGATTGGTAAGTCGAAACGACAACGCGTTTGATCTTAGCCGCGTCATGAAGCGGCTTAAGCGCGACAACCATTTGAATGGTCGAGCAATTCGGGTTTGCTATAATGCCCTTTTTAGTCTGCGCCACGGCGTCCGCGTTCACTTCGGGCACGACCAATGGCACGTCTGGATCCATGCGCCATGCCGAGCTATTATCAATAACCAGCGCGCCTTGCTTTGCGATGCGCGGTGACCAGTCTTTGGACACGCCCCCGCCAGCGCTCATCAGGACAATATCCACGCCAGAGAAATCATATGTTTCAAGGTCAACACATTTTAGCGTTTTATCGCCAAAGCTGACCTCGCGGCCAACGCTATTGCGCGAAGCCACGGCAATACATTCATCCACCTCAAGGTTAGAGCCAGACAAAATTTCGAGCATTTCTGTGCCCACATTGCCTGTCGCGCCAACAATTGCATAAGTGTAACCCATGATCATCTCCGATAATTACGCCATAGCATAGCGTCATAGCCGCCTAGCGCTGTCAAATGAGCGGGCGGTTTACGGGAATTAGCGCCGCTTTGCAATGCACAAATTCGGCTGTTTATGTCGCCATAGATAGGCCCGTTGGATAGCCCCGTTGATAGGCCCGCTGCCTATCGCCGTCGCCAGCGCCATAATAGAGCAAGGCTCACCAGCATGATGAACACTATCCCGCCCACATCTAATTTCGACAATGACCCAATCCATGGCAGGGAAATGTCTTGCAAAAATGGGGCATCAACCCATGAGCCTTGCCGGCTCTGCGCTGGCCCGCTTAGCTGATTTTGAGCTAAAATAGCCAGCGCAACAAGGCCGAGAGAGAGCATCACGCTAAGCTGCAAGATGAGGCTAATGAAGCGAAAATCTGACTTATCTGCCTTAGCGCGGCGCGCGCGGGCGGCGCGGCTGCGGCGAAACACACGATCTAATGCGCGGTCTGGCGCGCGCTCTGATACACCTTCTGGCGCAGGCTGGCGCGGCTGTTCATTACCCGCAGCCTCACCTATATTATTATTTACACTGTTTGGCGGAATTGCATTCATAGGGCCTATTTGATAGGCAAAAAGCCATGAGCTGTATAGCGAACATTTCAAATCCACATATAAGCGCGCCCAAAATATCAAAAATATATTGGGGAGCCTATCTTCTCGCAGCCTCTTTTTTGGCCCTGCCCGCTCACGCGCAGATAAATATGCCAGAAACTGATTCAGAGGCTTATTCAGAAACTTTTCCAGAAACCGCCCCTGATCATACGCAAATTCGCGGCGCGCAAATCATCGCCCAAGGCGTGCAGCTAAGTGGGGATAATTTAAAGGCCGCCTTTTCTGGCTATGTGCATTACGGCACCTATATCCTAAATGCTCAAAATGAGATCACAGCCAGCTATAGCGAATATCACTATGATGATGGACGCATTTATTACACCCATTCTGACGGCCATAACTCGCAAGGCAGTTGGACCAGTTTAGGCCCCCTGATTTGCTATCGCTATCATAGCGGAAATCTGGCTAGTAATCTTGACGACGGCCTGAGCGGCGGCGGATGCTATGAAATTTACGAGCTTGATGAGTGCTATTATTTTTTCAATGCTCGCGGACAATATGATGGATATTCCACGCGCTATAAAATTGGACAAGAGCCGGGGCGGGGCCGCGCCGAGAGCGAGCCGCGCTGTATTCCTCTTATCGGCTAACGATTGACTGTTTATCGTGATGGAAAGCCAAGCGAGACTATGTTAACCTGCCCCCATAAGATCAACTGGAATTATAAAAGGCTGATGAGCGCAGCCTTTCACTCTAACGGAGCAAATCTCGTAATGATGTTAAAAAATATGTCCATTATTTGCGCCCTTATGTGCCTAGCAAATATCGAGGCGGCAGCTCAATCAAGCTTTGAAAATCCAGAGGATTTAAAGCTCTTACAAGGCGAAGAGTTAAAGGCCGCCTTTGCCGATAAAACACATTACGGCACCTATAAGCAATTTCGCGACGAAACAGGCACATCCCAATATACCGAACATACGAAAGCGGATGGCACGACCTTTTATATAGAGGGCGAAATGAAACTAACGGGGCAATGGCGCTCCTCTGGCGACCGAATTTGCTATCGTTATGATGAAGAAATTTCGGGCGTGCATTGCTTTATCATTTTTGAACTGGGCACATGTCTTTATGGCTATAGCCCCGAAAATGTCAGGGCAAGCGGCCCCATTGATCCCAATTATTGGAACGCCAAATCTATCCGCAAGGGTGATGTGTCAACTTGTGATGATCTGCTAGGCTAAATGAGCAAGATAGATGAGACCGCGCCCTATCAATTTACTGACTAATCTGGCTCATCTGGCACTCGCAGCCGTCATAATCTGCGCTGCGCCGCCTCTACAGGCTGATGAGCTCCCCCTACCCCCATCGGATTTGCCTTTATCAGATTTACTTCCGCAAGATTTACTCACGCCTGATCCGCCGCTGCCAGGTTTACCCTCGCCCGATTTAGGCGGGCCAAATGACGATATGCAGCGCCTGAAAGGCAACGCGCTTTGGGACGCTATTTCGGGCACGACATTGCTCGGCATTTATCGCGGCAAACGTCCCAGTTCTGGCACGCCGCATTTTACCGAATATCACGACCCCGATGGCACAACGCAATATCGCGAAGGGGGTGTGTCTGGGCCAGGGCGCTGGGCAATTATCCAAGACCGGCTTTGCTTTGCCTATAAAGACATTTTAACGCCGGGACCGCATTGTTTTGTCATCATACAGAGCGGCAATTGCCTGTTTAATTATCGCAGCATTATCATTGAAAATGATTTGCCCACCCATCCAGACCTTTGGAGTTCTAAAGCCGTCCCCAAAGGGCAGGTCAGCACATGCGACACTCCAATTGGCTAAGGCGTGGTAAATTAGACCCATTTATTAAATTAGCCCCAGCGCTTGCATCACAACAATGTCACGCAAAGCTGATAAAATAACGCAGTTATTTTTCTTGCCCCGCGCCAGTTTATGGCTAAACCCGCACTCATGACAGCTTGGTGGCGTGACTTTGAAATCAGCAGGCGCGCCATTTATGTGCGCGCAACGGATACGACTGTGCCTATCACATGGGCCAATGTTAAAAGCGTATTTAGCCACATCTCATATTATAGCCTTGAAAAGCTCTATGGGCTTCGCCGATTTGGGAAAAAACCAACCTTTTCTATACATTGCGTCCCCTCGCGCCCGCGTGCGTGGTATCTGCTCTGGGCGACCTCTTATCGGGCCGGGCTAGACTTAAACGCAGCGGCAAATAAAGCCGATGCTCTGCTCTATTTTGAAGATCAAACCACTATAGCCGAGCGCGCACAAAGCCCTCAAGACGCGCTACCCAGCATAAATAAGAATTGCCGCGATATTTCTAAAAGCCATGTCGCTCGTATTTTCGAAGATATATTTGGCTATAATCTCGCTGTTGATCCGCAAAGCTATGACGGACTAATGGCGGTGAAATCGGAAATTAATGGCGCCCATGATGGCCATATTATTCAAGGCCCCTGCCCCGCCAAAGCTGGCTGGGTGTATCAGCGCCTAATTGATACGGTTAATGACGGTGTTGATGACGATATGGCAATGGATTTACGCTGTCCGAGCGTTGGCGGTAAAATTCCGCTCATCTTTATAAAGCGCCGACCTGCAGGTCAGCGTTTTGCCAATTTTAACGCAAGCTGCACATTAGAAAAAACAGATGACTATCTCAGCGCGGATGAACAAGACAAACTTTCTGCATTTTGCGCAGCTATGGCGCTAGATTGGGGCGGGCTAGATGTGCTACGTGATAAAACTGATGGCCGCATATATGTAGTTGATGTAAATAAAACGGATATGGGGCCGCCTACGGCTCTGCCCATGAGTGATAAGTTTCAGGCAGTCAATACTTTGTCAGATGCGCTCACTCACTGGATAAATGATAAGGTCTTGCAAGGACATAAGAATATGGACGCCGAATGAGCATACCGTTTATAAAAAGTTTTGATTTTGAATATGGTGTCTGTACGCAGCTTAGCCCTCTAATTAGGCGCGTCATCGCCGATAATCCTGGCCCGTTCACCTATACGGGCACGGGGGTTTACATTATCGGCAAAGACGAAGTGGCTGTCATTGACCCTGGCCCGCAAACGCCAGCCCATATTGCCGCGCTGGACGCCGCGCTACAGGGCTGCAAAGTCACTCATGTGCTCGTCACCCATCACCATATTGACCATAGCCCGCTCGCCGCCCCGCTCGCGGCCAAACATGGCTGTAAAGTCTATGGATATGGCAAGCAAAACCGCATCCCCCAAGGCGGAGATGTGCGCATGGAAGCGGGTGATGATCTTAGCTTTAAGCCCGATATAGAAATTAGGCAGGGCGACATTATCAAGAATAAAGACTGGACGATTGAAGCCATTCACACGCCCGGCCACACCTCAAATCATATGTGCTTTGCCCTTAAAGAAGAAAATACGCTTTTCTCTGGTGATCATATTATGGGCTGGTCTACCAGCGTGATTAGCCCGCCTGACGGAGATATGGGCGATTATATGGACAGCCTCATGCGCGTTCGCGATCGCCATTTTAACCGCATTTGGCCGACACATGGCCCCGCCATTGAAGATGTCGATATATTCGTGCAAGCCTATATTGATCACCGCCTTGAGCGCGAAGAACAAATCCTACTTGCCATTAAAGCAGGACATGGCAACGTCATGGATATGGTCACACATATTTACACCCATATTGACAAGCGCCTACACCCCGCTGCCGCCCATAGCGTGCTAGCTCATTTGATGCATATGCAAAATAGCGGCAAGATAAGTTGCGCGGGCAAAGCTGGCCTGAAAAGTCACTATGTCGTAACTTAAGGCCTCTACTTATAGGCTTGAAAACAGTTTACGGATAAAGACGCGCCTTATCCCATATGGCTAGCTCATCTGTGCCAGACATTTCCTGCGCGCGCGAAAACAGCAATCTATCATGCAAGCGATAGCGGCGATCACGCCAAAACTCTATTGTCTGCGGCGCAACACGCCAGCCCGACCAAAAGGGCGGACGCGGTATATCTTTGCCCTCAAAGCGCGCCTCGGCTTGCGCGACCTTGGTCTCAAGCTGGGCGCGGTCTTCAACGGGGCGGGATTGATCACTGCTCCAAGCGCCAATCTGGCTTCCGCGCGCACGGCTTGCAAAATAAGCATCAGCCTCAGCCTGCGAGACGCGGCTTACAGCCCCGCGCACGCGCACTTGGCGGCGTAAGGATTTCCAATGAAAGCAAAGCGCCGCGCCGCCGCCGCTTTCAGATAATGCCGCAAGCTGCTGCCCCTTAGCGCTGTCATTATTTGTGTAAAAGCAAAAGCCGCGCTCATCCATTCCCTTCAGCAAGACCATGCGCACATCTGGTAATCCATTCGCATCCACCGTGGCCAGCGCCATAGCATTACTATCATTTGGCTCTGCCGCGCGGGCCTGCTCCATCCACTCTGAAAATAGCTCAAAGGGGTTATCACGACCGAAAATATCCACCTCATTCGCCTTAAGGCTGGCCTGATAGGCTGGGTCTTGGGTATAGTCGCACTGTGTTGGGCTTGGCGGAATAACGTCTTTGCTGCTCATAAATCCTCAAAAAATTTGGGTCTTATTAACCCTAAATCCACGCTTGGTCAGCACTTTATACGCTCTGGCGCATGAAAAGACTACGCGCAATGGTAAAGGTTATAGATAATGCTCAAACGACATGCCTATCCAATATTAGGTTTGCCAGAGACGGCTAGCGAAGATGACATTCGGCGCGCATGGCGCAAAAAAGCAAGCCTGCATCACCCTGATAGCCCTTATGGAGATATGGCCGCATTTCTAAACGTAAAAACAGCCTTTGAAACGCTTATCCCGCCGCCCCCTCAAAAAAGTCATCGCCGCGTGCGGGTTCAGGCAAGTTATCGCCGCGCCAAATAAAGCGTCTAATTTTCAAATTCTGCTAAATCAGCCTGCACCAAAGCGTCTAGATCAATCAGGGCGCGGTCAAATTGGGCTTGCGTTTTCTTAGCTATATTCCTTTTAAAAAGCCGTTGAATAAAGGGAAAGCCGCCCATATCGGATTCAACTGCGATAAGCGCGCTCACCCGCCCCTCTTCAATCTGCTCTATAGCATATGTGCCTATCGCCTTACGTCCTGCAAAATTAAGCTCTGTGCGCACAAAACTGCCCTCATAGCTTTCAATAATGACCTGACTACCCGTCCCAATAGCGGGATCATCTGATTGCCAAGCAAGCTCTTGCCCTTCCCCGCTAGCTGGGCCTGCCACAACAAAGCCGTCCTTAGCCAAATCTTTCCAAGGCGACCATTGATCAAATGTGCGCAAATCATTCATATAGGGAAAGACGTCAAAGCTATCGGCCTTAATCACGCGGCTATGCTCAATATTTAGCTCAGGCGCACTGCGCCATCCCGCCAGCATAGCTAGCACAAACAGCACAATGACAAGCAATATAAAGCGAATAATCCATTTCATAGCGCAAACTATCTTCCAGCCTGTTGGAAATTACATCTATAATATTACATATGTGCAAGGATTCGCATTCAGCTTGCAAGTCACATCC
>JALZUP010000169.1 GCA_023301505.1 Robiginitomaculum sp. | reverse complement strand
TAGTCATAAAGGAGTGTTCTTAACCCCAGAAGATGCCGGCACGGTATCGGTGGAGCTAAAGGACCGCTACGCGAACCCCTCCGACCCTAGCTTATGGCGCGACGAGCCAGACATTGAAGAAGGTTTTACTGCTGAGGGATGGAATGGAAAAACCTCACAACTGATCACCGCTAGGCTTCCTAGCGCTATCACAGAGCGTTTGATTGCTGGTCATTACTTCCTGATCGTCACACACGAAGGCACGCATCGTAGCACGCACCTCTCGCACAAGATCGACGTCAAGGAAGACCACCAGTTAAGCCGTCACACGTACAACTTTGGAGACAGTGGTTCGTTGATTTCTGGGAATGTAGCATCCGCTCAAGTAGATGCCCCCATTTTATCAACTAGCGAGGAAGTGACTGTAAATGTCCCTGCTGGATTCACCGCCTCTAATTATCAATCGCACGTGGTCACAGGTATTGAAACGACCGTTGAGCTTAGCGACACAGTCCAGCTCAATGCTTCCTCCATTACCTTCACCGTTCTAACCCCTCCCGCAACTGATAACACTCATGAAATCAGCGTAAAATTCCAAAAGATAACAGCATGAAACTACTACTAATAATCACGGCCCTCATCACGACGGCCTTCTCCCAGGTCACTGTCAGGAAATTCGACCTCCTAGACAATTCTAATGATCAAAGCAAAACAGAAGCTTACACAGCTACAGGAAGAGACGAGCAAGTGATCGAAGTGCTAGGCTCGTCTGAAATAGGCGATGCCGGCGCGGGAAATTACAAAAGCGACGGATCGGAATGGGTTCGATTTTTAGCAGATTCTCGCAGAATTGACAGCGCTACGCCAGCGGTAAACCTTCAAAGCTTGAACATTCAAGACGAGGCTTTATCTAGGTACATTTTCAATAAGCAGGGCGCGGGCTCTGGAAACGTGGTTCAAGGGTGGGCTGCCGATCCTGTAACTCAAGAAGTTTTCACGCTTCACGTCACGCAGTCGCCAGACCAAGCTATTATTAACCGATACGCCGATGGAGGGAGACGTACAATTACGAGCACTCACTATTCCCAAACGAGCTCGACAACTATAGGACACCAACAGCTCTCCATGAGTTACGATAAAGACGGCGAACGCTGGTTTTACTCTTCACTAAATGAAGCGGTTAATGACTTCGGAGGCTCGGCGTTGCGGTTCAAGATCGAGACGAGCGGAGTCGATGATATTACAATTAGCGAAGAACAGGTTATAAGACTTTTCCCTAGCGGGACAGGGAACAATAACACAACGCCTTGTGCCTCGCTGGATGGTCGTTACTTAGTAGCGGAAACAAGCATTTCTGATGTGGCGACAGTGAGAGTCTTCGACCTCGCTAATATAGAGCTGAACGGAGCAGGGGATTACAGCGAGCAATACTTAAGCGAGTTCTCCTTTCCTCTCCCTAATGCGACACAACCGCTTCAATCAATGGCTTGCGACGGAACTTTTATTTATGTCTTTTCGGGATTTGGCATTGCTATTAACGAGCCTTTAGAGCTCCGCGTTTTCACTATGCAAGGCGAGCTTGTCAAATTTTACGATGATTACACTATCGGCGAGGATGTTTCAATCGCTCACGGGACAGGAGAAGCGAATGAAATTGAGGGCGCGGGATGGGTTTGGCTAAGCGGCAGACCTTACCTAGCCGTTTGCCTAGCTTCGGGAGACGCAGGAGCGCGAATGAATACAGTTTATGCGCTAGGAGCATCAAGCCCAGCGGTTTCGTACTCTAACGGAGAAGCGCCCGCGTTCATTTCGGGAGGGGTAAATGATTTTGCCGTCCCTACAGGAGAGACGTTAAGATTTGGACATTACGATTCTGACCAAAAAGCATTTACCGAAACAGGCGGAATTGATAGTGACGGAGTTTGGAACTTCGGAAGTGGTAACTCGGGAACTTTTACCGCTTACTTATCGGATAACGAAACCCCGCAAGAAGGGAATATCAGCACCTCCCAGCCAGCAGTCGCGAACTTTAACAGAGTCGGTGATTTGATATTCTTTAATCTGACATTTTTTAACATTGACGTTTCCAACTTAGAAGCTGGAAATCTTTATATCCACCTAGAGAGGGCGGACGATTCAAGCCTATTTGACAACACGCCCAAAGGAGATACAGCAATCCCTCTATACTATAACGACCTTGTAGCTTCCGTCACCGAGACTAATCCAGTCCTACAATTCGGAGCGGTTCTTAGTGATTCGGGAGTCTTAACAGTGCGCGAGTACAGGGACGGGGCTGCACAGCTAACCATTAACACAAGCCAAGCGATTGGATCAGATTTGAGATTTTCGGGTAGCTTCATAGCGAATACACCAGCGACTGTAAATATAGTGTTCGAGACTCCTGTAAGTCAGCCGAGCGCGAACGAAGACCCTCCATCGGGAGGGAGCACTCCCCTTCCTCTCTCAGAAGCGGAAGCGATGAATGTTGAACCTCTCAATACATTGGTAATTTCTCAATCTAATTTCGGCAGCGGTGGGCTTTCAGATAATGATTTGGAGAGTTACCCACAAGTCAAAATTCTCGACCAGTCCTTTAATTTCGTCGAATGGGATTCAAACTCTCATATTCCTTGGCCTCAAACTAACACTACATGGCCGTTCCATTTTGGGAAACAGTTCTATGAGTCAACAGGTCGAGAGATCAATTTCGTAGTGGACGCACAAGGGGGGCAAGAGATCGAGGAATGGCTTTCTGACGGAGGAATCAACAATGGAGGAGTGACAACAAACAGAGTAGGACGACACGCTGGACTACATGAAAAGATCGAAAGGTCGGGGGTTGAGCGATTTCATAGAGTTCTCTTTTCTCAAGGCGAGGCTAATTCGGGTTATATCGAGCAAGGGTTGCAGACCCTAGAGGATTATGAAGCGCTTTTTTTACAGCTTCAATCTGAACTCATAGCAACGGGCACTATCACCGCGCAAACTCCTTGGATCATCCAAGAGCAGGGAGTCAATTCAAATAACGGAGGAGAGCCTCGAAACACGACTAATCAATTATGGGACACCCTAGAAGCGCCGTTTTACATTATGCCGAATCGTAACGAGGAGACAATCTCTGACCAAGTTCACTACAACGGAAATTCGCTCGTTAAAATCGGTCGTTTCCACGCTTGGCGAGCCTTTAACGGATACCAGCCAGAAAACGAAAGAGAACTTGATGAGCTCCAATCTTTCATTTCTGAAAACATTGACAGAAGACAATTCTTTCCTAACCGAGTTTTAGACATCGACACGACTCTAAGAAGCTCCGATGACTCTTGGGGCTTTAGGGGGTGGCTAGATAGCAATTCTCAGCCAGTAGGAGGCGAGTTATTGAGAAATAACAATGGAACTTTGCTTTGGAGAGCTACGGCTAACACTGATAGGGTCGAAACCGATATTGATTTAACGGGAGATTTCACTGTGGCGGGCGTTTTTTCTGGAGAGGTCAATAGTCAAACCTTCTTTATGTCTTCAAACGACAATAATGTGAACAGGTTCGGAATTTTCTCTAATATGCAAATGGCGTGGTTAAACGGATCAAGCCAAGAATTAACAAGGTTCGACACTCCCTCACCACTAGCCCCTTTAAATAATCCAGATTTATTTTTCATTTGCTTTGTTCGTGAGGGCGCTGATTCCAGAGTTTACGTGAAATCATCGCGGGGCGTTTCGGAGTATCATTTAAACCTCTCGGAGATGACTTCTAACATTGAAAATTTGCAGTTCATGAACTTTCATTCATTAACTCAAGCAAAGGCTGGGAATGGGTTTTACGCGGGTTTCGCGGCGACATCTCCTTACACTAGTGAGCAGGTCGAAGACCTATTCGAGACTTACCAAAACACTATCCCAGCATTACCCCAAAACTAAAGATCAATAGCATCGACAGCCCCTCTCAGCGTATCAAGCTGGGTGTGGGTGTAGATGTCATTTACTGCATCGCTGGAATGCCCAGCGAGCTTTCTTCTCAGTTCCTGGGACACATCCGCATTTGCCATCGATGACACGAAGGTATGGCGTAGTGAGTGGAAGGACTTAAGACTTACCGACTTATCGCCCACCGCATCGATGACTTGCACCGTTCTAGATATGCCTAGTGCGTCCATGAGCTCGCCGAACTCCTTAGACAGGCCATCACGGCCACCTGCTCTACGATCACAGAGCGACCCAAACAGAGGCGCTAGGGCATCATCCCCCGCCGGTAACGTCAT
>JALZUP010000168.1 GCA_023301505.1 Robiginitomaculum sp. | reverse complement strand
AGCACTAGAAGAACCTCTTACTCTAGAAGAATTGCTCGCTACATGGTTTATTAAACCTGATTGGTGTGTAGCTCCGTCAAATATCTTATTTATCCAGGCTTTCTTAAGATCTTTATCCTCTAGAGAAGCTACTCCGATCATATTATCTGCAGGCCAGCTTGAGCCAGGATAGGTGTCTAAAATACGCAGGCTGTCATTTTGGGTTGTTCTTAATCTATTTTCAATTTGCTGTGATGCTTCAATTACTTTTGCTGACATGGAGGAGTATTGAATGAGTTGACTATTTTTATAAGCAGAATATACATGATTAGACCAAGCGTTAAAAAACATTCCATACTTAGGAATCATGTCTTTGTTGAATACTCGGACTGATCTGTTTGATTGAATTCTCTTAATGCAATCGTCTACGATCTTGGCATATTTCTCATTTTGTTTACCATTCTTTTCGCAGTACTCAATAGTAGACAAAGCTAGAATGGCATTGCTAAATAGTTTTCCTTCTGGAAATCTTCTCTGCAGCTCGTCGTCATAGCCCCTATTTAATATCTTAGACAAGTAGCTAATTTGATTATTGATTGATCTATTTTTTAGGAACTTGCTATAAGGAGTAACCAAACATAAGAGGACATAAACCAGTAGTATGGACGCTATGTACTTTAGTGTCTTTTTTATTCTTTTAAGCCATATATTCTTATCTGAACTCATTCTCTTATTGATTCCTCCAATTTCGCTTTTCAATAATACGAAAATTGGGTTTATCTTTGATAGATTCAAGATAAGCAATTAGGTAGATGGTTCAATAAAAAATATGCAGCCATTATAAATCGTTTTACATCCAGATATTATTGTTCTTAGATGAGCGTATGGCATCGAGGTTTGTAAATCTCGACGAACGGAGAAATTGGGTATATCTTTGATAGATTCAAGATAAGCAATTAGATAGATTGTTCAATAAAAAATATACAGCCATTTTAAATCGTTTTACATCCAACTATTATTGTACTTAGATGAGCGTATGGCATCGAGGTTTGCAAACCTCGACGAACGGAGAATGACATTATAAATTTTATCTCAACTTGATTTATTGCAATGTCAATCTTTCTTATTTCATAATGAAATTTCGTTACACAATATTAAATTATATTGCTTCTCTTCAAATGTGTTTGTCAATTAAGTATGTGTTTTTATTTTTGCAATCAAAATCTATTTGATATGTTTTTTGCCAACTTAACTATGACTATTATATAAATAATCACTGGAATGAAAAGCATGAATGATGAAATCGTGATCCATCCATAATAAAAGCTAGCATATCCTCTTATGAGATCATTATCTATCAAGCATGTCTTCACTTCCATGCTGCCTTCATGAAAACCCTCACAATTTAGCATTGCCAAAATCGGCAGTACTAATCCGATAAAATAAATAATGAATTTAATAATTATTTTTGTTGTCATCTGATTAATTTATTACTGATTCAGTGTCAAATGATGTAAAATCCGCAACTCTCAGGGACGCATCTTTGCTATCATTTTATAATATGTTGTATCAAATTTTACTACTTCCCTAAGCTTGTGAAGCGCCCACTTTCCAACCAAGTTTCTTTAGGGTATTTTTATTAAATTGTATTTATACAACAAAAGTAATTCTTCAATTCTCATTTGGCAAAAAAAACTGCTCTACTACGAACGGGCTATATCTTTGATAGATTCAAGATAAGCAATCGGCTAGATGGTCTAATAAAAAATTGAGCAAAATCTTTTGTTGTTTATCTAGATTTTATTGTTCTTAGTTGAGTGTATGGCATTGAGGTTTACAAACATTAACGAGACGGCAAAGTATATATCAAAATTAAACTATTTTGCCTTAATGTTGATTATAGTGTATCCAACCCATCTAAAATACGTTCTATTTTTAGAATAAAAGAACTAAACACATAATAAAAAATAATATGTATTATGTTTTCTTTCACTTATTTACCTATATTTGGATACACAAAAACAAAACACAATCAATCACCTGATATTCAGCATCAATACGTATATTATATTAATATATTTGAATAAATTAAGGTGGTAAGCCTGTTTTGGGGGTATACAACAGAACTTTTTTCACCCTAAAACAATTAAATAGGTACCTACATAGTTCCTAACACAAAAAATGCATTCCAAATGTGGCATAGTTTTGGTTACTTATTATAGTTAATACAACAAAAAAAATCCCGTAGCCAATTAGTAAACCTAATTAGTAGTTTCGTAAAAATGGATGACAAAAAAGCAAACAAGGTCGAGATTAAGAATACCGAAAAGGTTGTATTCAACAAAGTTGCTATGGCAGGCAGACTTGAGGCTCAAAAAGAAGATCTAAAAGATATTAGCAGAAGAAGACAAGTAGGTCAAGAGACTCTGGCACTAATGGTCAATCTATCATAGTCTAAACTAACCTGCTAACCATCATATTTTGAATATTGTCCCCTATTCGTTGGAGAATTTGGTAATTCCATGTGTTAACAGATGGAATACCAAAGAGTCTATAATTGACAAAAGGCATTTTGCTTACTTCCATACATATCTTAGTCACGAAAATTGTCAAAGCATTCTTATCGAAGACAACTACATTAGTAAGGACTATATAGACAATTATCAATTTTACTATTCGTTATGTTTTGATGACTATCCAAAGAAATGTAAAAGGTTACATTTTTTGAGTAAAAAGTTTACTCCTGATGAATTGAGCAAAATTAGTGTTGGAGACAACATGCTTAGCCAACAGCTTATTGAATCCTATCTCGGGTTTACTGTAGTAAGACCTATTAGCCACAAAATTATTGGAATAACAATTCTTAAACCATATGCAAATATCCCTTCTGAATCATTATGGGGGAAAAGATCTTACAATGTTCATGTATTAGGATTAGAATTTGATTTTGAATCTCTTGCTTTTCAAGAACAAGATGGAGCATTGTCCGCATGTGCTACAGCAGCCATATGGAGTATACTTAGTAAGACAAATTCATTAAATTACACATTACTAAAAACACCTAATCAAATAACAAAAGATGCAGCAATTGTAGCAAATAAAGGAGGCAGATTATTCCCTAATAAAGGATTAGTAATAGAGCAAATTTGCACTTCTATTTATAAAGCTGGATTAGATACCGAATTAGTTAGAGGAACAGTAAAGGATGATATTAGGTATAAAGCGTTAATAGCGAGGGAAGAGAATCTTTGCGACAAAAACTTGCCTGAGTATATTCAAGAATATAATTCAAAAGATTACGTTTCAGCTGAGCAATTGCAAAATATAGTAAATGCCTATTCTAAATTGGGGATTCCAATTCTAGCAGTTATTCAACCAGAAAAAGACTGTGATCTACATGCAGTAACGATCTCTGGACACAAAAATAAAGAAGTTAACTTTGAAGATATTAGCTTATTCCATCACGAAGCCATAACTAGAGTATATGCACATGATGATCAGTGGGGGCCATTTTCTAAGCTAAACATATCAGATAAAAAAGATTATGGCATTGATACTATTTGGACAGAAGATAATAATGGGCATTCTAAAATTCTATCCATTATTATCCCAGTTAATAGGAAAGTTAGAATAAATCATGATGATATAAGAGAGGTTTTAATTGGTATCCATATAATCTTACCTGAACTTATTAATCCTGCTGGCAAATACAAGAATACTTATGATTACTATGTAATCAATAGCAATGATTATAAGTCTGCACTAAGGATAGACCCAGCTGTATCAGAAGACCAAAAAATCACTTTTATCCATAAATCTTTACCAAGATACATTTGGATAATATCTGCTTATTTAGAAGATGAAAAAATAGTTGATCTTATATTTGATGCGACGGATGTAAACTCGAACATGTATGGTATCTACAAAGTTTACTACAACGAACATAAAAAATCTATAGAAGAAATTATCAAAAATGTTCCTAAAGATGAAGTAACGAAACTCATAAATTGGGTAAAAAAAGAAAGGCCACACCTTAAATTCAACCCAGGATACATATCTAACTTTCTAATGAAATTATAATTATGTACAATTACGAAAAATTATCTCGATCAATTATTAAAGAGAACTTTGAATCTTCTGTTTTGATTCAATTTGACAAAAATGCAGCAATGTATTTTAGAGCATGGGAGGCAACTCCGTCTAACAAAGCTAAAAACACAGAAGAGGTCAAAACAGGAACTGGATTTGATGACCCATCTTTATGGGATCCTGAAAATGTCAAAATCTATTTGCAAATAGCAAAAGCAGCTTACGATCTATGCAAACATGCATGGAATGATTTTAATAAAAAAGAAGCTAGTCAGTTATCAGAACATGAGATTAATGAATTGAGAAATAAACTAGAAGAAGAATTACAGAAAAATGGTATAACAAAAGAAGAAGCTAACAGAATTGCAGAAAGGTCAATAGATAACCTAAAGGAAATATAGCCTCATATTCAGAACACAATATCAATTACTTGATTCCCATTGCATTGGTAAAGTTTCAGTTACTTCATTTTTACTATTAGGTCCTTTTACCCCATCTCCAAACAACAAATCATCTTGCTCAATTGCTGCAGATTTTCTAGTAGTTAATTCCTCTATTTTTATTTCATCTAATTTTAAATCATCAATGTGCCCAATAGTATTTTCTGTAGACCTTGAAATTTTAATTTGTATTTTCTCTAATTGGTCGATTTTCAGTAAAGAAGGAATTACAAATTCATCAAGCTTTCCTAAATCAAATTTATCATCTTTTAAATTTCGAGTATTTAAGTGGTGCCAACTTGTAGAAACACCATTTCCAATAAGTTTTATTTCAACATTATCTTTGGATTCGTTATGTTCATCATTTCCAGTCACTGTTGTTATTCTATATTCATAAATATGAGATTTGCATGGAACAGGATCTGTTGAGAAAATTTTTAAAGTAACATTATTATGAAAATAACAAAGATCTTGAATTCCAAATGAAGCTAATATTAAAAGTACAAAGGCTAAAACACTGAAAACAATTGAATTTGCTGCAACCATTAAGTACTTTATATTCCGATTACTAAAGAAAGCTTCGACAAATCCTACCATTAATACAATAAATAACAAAGCGCATAGCTTAATTACAATTTCTGTAATACTTCCAGTTTCAAGATCTCTTTGAAGAATTACATATAGTCCTGCCAATGCTATTACAGCTTGTATTATTCTAGTAACATTTGAACTTTTACTATTCTCAACTTCATTTTCTGGATTTTGACTACTATTTTTTGTTTCAACAGTTGACATTTATTTATATTTAGTTGACATATTTTTTTTTGAGAAATCAAAACAACATTTACAAATGTTTAATTCAGGTAAAAGATACGGTTTTTTTTTAAAATATTGTACTAACGCTTCACAAACCCCCAGCCAAGTGGCAGAAGCGATATGAGTAGCGTTAGGTATCTAATGAAGGTCGCGCTAGAGGTGGATGAGCGGACGAGCGAATACGCATCTAGCGCCTACCTGAATAGATACATAGCGCTGCGAATACAAGCGGATGACACGGTCTCGATTTTTCATCGGGATGGCCCCAAAACAAA
>JALZUP010000167.1 GCA_023301505.1 Robiginitomaculum sp. | reverse complement strand
CTCGAAAGAGGCCCGCCTCTGCGGCCACATCTGGCGTCATATAAATGGAAATATAAAACTCAATCCTCAGGAATATGGGGCGTGTTACATAATGGCTTCCGTAACATTATTATTTTCATTGAAGTGCTGCAAGATTAATTAAATAATTATACACCAATAAGCCTTGCCTTGCACTTGTAATACTTAAGCATGCAACTACTCTGCAGCCATACGCTGCTGGAGAACACCTAATGAAAACAACTAGGAATTTTTTCATTTCTTATTGTCATGCCGACGAATGGTTAAAGGATGAACTTAAAGTTCATCTCGCAGGCTTAGCAAGACAAGGTAAGGTAACATTATGGGATGATAGAAAACTAATTGCCGGACAAGACCTAGATGACACGGTCATGAAAAACCTTTATGATGCAGACGTAGTGATAATGCTTGTCAGCTCTGACTTTATCAATTCAGAATATTGCATGAGCAAAGAATTTAAGGAGGCTAAAAAACTACGGTCCGAAGGAAAACTTGATATTGCTCCTATAATAGTGAGACATTGCAAGTGGCAAATTGATGACCTTGATAAGTTAGTTTGTCTCCCACGAGATGCACAACCCGTAAACGGTGAAGGGTTTGACCCATCACAGAAAACAAAACGTGACAAAGCATGGACAAGTGTCGTAAGAGATATTGAAATCATGTTAGACGACCTTAATAAGTTAAATTCTCCTATTCTCCGAAATTCAACTTATGTGAATGACTGCCGACGAACAGTGTCAGTCAAACACCCAAACAATAATAACATTCACATTGACCAGATATTTATTGATCCTGACCTGCGTGTAAATGCGAGGGAAGAATATATCGAAACCCAAAAATCTTTAATTAAATTCATCAAAAAAAACCGTCTTACATTTGTATCAGGTGATGATGCATGTGGAAAAACGACCTTATTTTATCAATGTCAAAAATCGCTTTTATTAGAAGGATTACCAGCGATTGTTTTAAAAGGCAGTGAAATAAAGAACTTAGATATTGATAAAAAAATACTTACTGAAATTAGCACACAACTCGAACCGAGGGACTATATAACGTCTCGAACATGGATATTTCTTGATGACTTTGAATCATGTGTTTTATCCGAAAATCTTCAAAATAAGCTGATTGACCATTTAGTTAAAAACTATGCAGGTGTAGTGGCGTCTTCATTCACATCATTTCAATCAATGCGAATGATGGAAGCTGATGGAATCTTAGCACAATCTATTGAAATAGTGCCTTTCTCACCAGATAAGATATATCAGTTAGTGTTCAAATGGGAACAATTGTCAGATTGGGCCAATAAAGAAGATTTTGAATTAGCCGTTAGTGAAAAGTTTCAAATTCTTGGTCAAATAGTAGGTAGCGGTGGCATTCCAACATTCCCTTCATACCTCATAAACTTCTTAGAAGTTATGGAGACTGTTTCAGCTAAAGATATCAGCGCAACCGCTAATGCATCTTGCTACGACGCGTTAATCACTGTTAGGTTGTTAAATTCCAATATTCCGTCAAGTGACATCGATAGCTACAAATTATTTTATTGTTACGTAGCTTACGATGCATATAAAAATTATCAAAAGAATACGATAACGCCCGCATCGCTAGATAGGGCCTACAAGGCATTTACTACAGAATATTTCGACCCTCCTTCTGACTTTTTACAGAGCTCTTTAAAAAGCGGAATAATGCATGAAGAAAATGGGAACTATGTATTTTCTATAGAGTTTATATGGTACTTTTTTGTAGGCAAATACCTTTCATCAGAGCTCTATAAAAATGATGTAAATGAATTTGATGCCGAAGTTGCCATTTGCATAAGTAAAATCCATCAAAAACTTTATGCGAACATTCTTTTATTTTGCTCTTATTTTTTAGCTGATAATAGATTGATTGCAGCGTTAATTGACTGTTTAGATACAAAGTTTGAAGATGTCGGCGATTGGAAGCTCGACTATAAATCTCAAAAATCCATGAATTTGTCGAAAGAGGTTTTAAGACTTACTCAAAATGACTCAGATGCAAATGAGGCTAGAATTAAAGCATTACAAGAAGAGAATCAGGATATAATTCAAAATTCTGAAAAAATGGTAGAAGCTTATCTGCACCCTTTTTCACTGAATCAATCACGACTTGATGACATTGAAGAAACTGACACCTTTATGGGACAAGTGAATAGTTTATTTCGTATTCAATCTATTCTTAGCCAAGTACTCAGCACCAGATCAGGGACATTTAGGAAAGATACAGTTATATTAACTGTAGAAGCAATGGTAAAAGCAGCAGGAAGATTTTCACGTTTAAATCTATCTGTTGCAGAGCAAATCATTGCAGATCCCGACGGATGGATTTTAGGTGTCAGAGAGGCTTTTCCCAATGATGACCTAAGCACTGCGGAAAGGTCAAAAAAGCTCCTGAAAATTTTCAGCTTTTGGTCAGTCATGCTGTCACAAGGTGGAGTCGCTCGACTTTTAAAAGAACCTCATGCAGTTGCAGCACTGAAAATACTGCACAAGGAAAATGAACTAGATTCTGATGGCAATCTAACTAGTGATAAACCATTCAATTTTTCTACCATATTATGTGTTGCTGAACTTTGGAGTTCCGGAAAAATAGATAAAGTCAAAATTGAAAAATTCACGACTGAATATGGAAAAGATAGTCCATTTACCGAGATGTTAAGGTTTTCATTATTCATTTTCTCCCACTATAATTCCATTGATACACAAACTCGACAATGGCTTAACTCTGCAATGAATATAAATCTAAAAGCCACACGGTTCGTCCAAAGAAATTTACCAGTCCCTACCCTCAAAAATGCTATTGGAAGAAAAAGAAAAAGCAAAAATTAGTGTTAGACTTTAAGCTTAGTGAAATTTCCTAAAGACTGTAAAAAACACTAAGGTCAATCAACCACCGCTCTTTGCGCCTGCAGCAACTCCGCCCGTTCCTCAACTTGCCTCACGATATCCGCGACCATGTCGTCATTATCTGTCTTGCCTGTTTTCGTACCGGCCGCGTACATCATGCCGTAACCTGCGGCGCCGCCTGTGAAACCGAGGTCTGTGTACATGGCTTCGCCGGGGCCGTTGACGACGCAGCCAATAATCGAGAGGCTTATCGGCTCGCTAATATGGGCGAGTTTTTCCTCGAGTAT
>JALZUP010000166.1 GCA_023301505.1 Robiginitomaculum sp. | reverse complement strand
TTGTAAAAGCCGGCAAAGGGGTGGATTCGATTTGGGATGACAAAAAGCACCCAGGCATATTAGGAGATGAGGTGTTTATAGAATCAATCTATAAGCAGTATGTTGATAACACTACGCCAGAGTTGAAGGAAGTCACTCGGCTTGTAGCGTAGATCGCTGGACACGCCTTTAGAGCGATATTTTACTAAGAGCAATGACAAGGCCACGTGTATGGCGGAGGCGTATAGTTCGGGACACTTTACACTGCAGGAGATTGCCGACCATTGTGGAGTGCATTATTCAACAGTGAGTAGATTGGTGAATGGTTTGTCGCGCTGATGTTGCAATGAAAGACCTGGCCCAACTATGTGACCTCAATTATGATGCGTTGAAGGCGGTTCAATGGATTGGTAGGTTCAGCACACTTACTTAGAAACGCCTGCTCTTAGAAGACCATCTACAATACGATCTCGCTGCTCCACGGCAATCAGTGGATAGTTTTTGACAAAATGGGATACCGTGAAATTGGATTCGAGCTTAATAAGTCGAGCATGGTAATTCTTAGCTTCCTCATGGAGCCCTAGGCTGCCAAGATTTGAAATTAAGTGTTTATATCCATTTAGAAAGTTCGGGCAAGAGCGCACCAGTCTTCTGCCCCATTTGACGGCGTCAACGTGATTGCCAGCGAAACTGTGGGCCACACAGTGAAGCCCGTCAAGAAAGTTTCCATGAGGATGAAATGGCATAATTTCTTTGTAACGCTTCAGGCGGGTGAGCGCAATATCTGTTTGACCAATGTATGAAAGTGTGGCCGCGGAGTAGGCGGTAGTGAACCCGCAGTTTGGATTCAAGTTCAACGCATGATCAAAGCGCTCAACCGCTAAATCCACCTCCTTTTCGATGAACGAGTTGAAGTGCGCCATGATAGCCCACGATTGTGCGTCATGTGGATCGATTTCAGTTGCGGCAGTGGCGTGACTGTGGGCTAGGCGGATGTGATTCTGGGGATTGGATACCCAATTTTGGCCAAGACAAAGTGTATGCCAAAATGCGAGCCACGAGTGGGCCTGTGCGCTATTTGGATCGATATCAAGTGCCGCTTTCAATAGATTTTCTGCATTTCCAAACCGTCTTATATCAAGTTGATATAACTCCTGTAATGCTTTGTAGATATATTGCCCTGCGCGCCAATCTGTTTTTGGGCGTTGTTCGGTTAGAGAAATTTCCTCTGCAATTAACCGCGAAGATATCGCGGAAGCAATCTCGCCCGTTACAGTGTGATCGTAGACACTTATACCGACCTGACTGATCTGGTACCGATCACCCCACACTGTCGTTCGATTGCTCTTATTTTCCAAACGAACATTTAGAAAAATTCTACCGCCTGAGCTAGTGAGATTTGAATACAGGATATATTTGGCGTTTATCAGGCTAAGGGTTCGCTCATCAAGTTTTTGGAAGTTCCGGAATGATGCGTATGAACGGGTCTTTAACCATCTGAATCGATAAAGATCTATACATAAATTTTCGCCTAATCCATCGATTAGCGTGTCCCATGTTAAGTCAAGTGTGTTGTTAGACGGAGCTAAGACGGCCACACTCGCTTCTGCTAATTGCTCAAAGTGATTCTTTTGAGAATTAGAGCAGAAAAGCCCGAGGTCGATTGCGCTCGTGTTTGGCAATTTTCTTTCATTACTAACGTATAGTTTGTCTGGCAAGCAGCGCTCAATTTGTCTCGGCTTATCGAATTTTTCCTGTTCTCTAGAGCTGTGTCCATTCGTCACTTCTTGCAGTGTTGCGACAACTTGATCAGAAGGCTCAATTTCAAGAGCAGTCCACATGGAATGGCGGAGATTGTCGAAAGCTGTGGTTGCTGCCGTGATTTGGCCTGCCAAACCGAGATCTCGGATTAGGTTTTCCGCTGCAGCTTCGTTAGTGGGTTCCAAATGTAGCAGTAGTCTGTTTAGAGCGATTCGCTCCTGGAATTCCCCCAATTCACATAGCTTTGATTGTTGTTCGATAGCTTCAGACACCCTTACGGCAATACTTGCCCTCTCCTGTCTTAACCAGTCATCAACAGCTGGGTCAATGTCATCCAATCCGCCAAGAGGGGCTCCGACGTTGTCGGAAATGCACTGAATATCTTTTCGTGTGAGTTTTTCATCTTTTTCTAGCCGTGCGAGATCTGTGGTCACAATAGATATGTCAAGCGTGACACTATCCTCTTGTCGAAGAAGCAAAGCCGCAATGGGCTCTTTTTTTGAATCTGACAGAAGCCGTCTTAGCGACGCTTGGCGTTTGTTTCGATCGCTATCACTCCACAACAGCCCACCAATCGCTCGTCGGCTCATTCTATGGTTGGAGGTACAAGCCAAGACAGCAATAAGGCATTCCAGCTTTTTGCTCTTAACCGCTATAGGGGCACCAAAAGGCCCAGAGACTCTAAAGTCCCCCAGGACAGATAGTTGGAATGTTGATGTACTAACCAAGCTTTTTCTCGCCACTTTTGCTGCATTTACACTATGCGTAACCATTAGACACTTTTTATTCGGTTTTATTCCTCTAATCCACTTATAGATTGGTTGGCTTCTCCACTAATACTTGATATTCACGATAAACTCACACGTAATCATTACTGTCGCAGGAGAAAGAATATGTAGTTAGCTCGTTTTCATAACACAGAAAATCGCAGAATACAATATTAAATATTACAGGAGAGCGAAATGAAATTTCCAGATCAATACTGGGACCAAAATAAGCGTGCGGAACTGGTTAAGATTGCCTTTCTGGCAGAACCAGACTGGGAAACCATTTGTGACCCAGGGCCTTTTGACGAACGAGCGACCTCAAACGAATTAAAACAACTACTTGAAAAGCAAGTTGACTCTGAGCGTAAGTCACGTGCTGCACAAATCATCGAAGAGGCAACGCAAATAACGGAAGATTTTTCTCATATTCTCCTCTACCGGGAGGACAGCCATATGTACACACGGAGAGTTTTTTGGCAGGCAATAGTAGTTGGTCGTACTGTTGTAATGCATTTTAAAAATAAGTACTCCCGGCCACGGCCAGCGCAGCTTGAACCTAAAATCCGTCCAATTATCACTGCACCCGGACACCCTTCTTACCCAAGCGGGCACTCCACGCAGATGCACCTTGTTGCACTCGCACTTTCTGAAATCACTGCTAGCTCCACTGTAAAATCCACACCGGATCAATTGTTGGGAATTGCAGGACGTGTTGCTGAGAACAGGGAGTGGGGTGGGGTGCACTATGCTTCAGACAGCGCTGCTGGAGAACGCCTAGCTCGAAATATGTATCCGCTGTTTCGAAAATCATGTGGATCCGACTTTGATGCTGCTGTTCTTGAGTGGAGCTAGGATTGCGCGTGCGGCCAATCGTAACACCTACATTGTGATTATACGTTCTATATTTGCATCGGGTTGGCTAAGATCGATACCTAAAGGCCTGTTCAGAATCGGTCTATCAGCGTAGTGGTTGAGCCAATACTCCAAACTCATTCTGTTTAGCGCAAACGCTAGAAACTCGCTGGCGAAAGTCCAGTTCAAACAGGTGAGAAATACTGTCGTTGTTAAATTCGTTTTGTTGTATTTGTACGCGCGTTTCGCCTGCGCGTACAGGCGTACAGGCGTACAGGCGTACAGGTGAGATTATTGCCAGGTAACTCTCGCATATAGTATTGATGTGCAGTTTTTTTACCTGTGAGCTTGGCTGGTTATGTAGTCACTTACTTGCCAAGTACACATTATTCAAGTTAGCAGACAGCACAAGTTTAATGAACTCCGTACGGTGCTTAGTGCCTGTTTTAGAGAGTAGACTTGATACTTGGGTTCTGATCGTTTCTATTGATACGTGTCGTATATCTGCTATTTCACTATATGTAAGGCCATTGACAAATAAAGACGCGACTTCATTCTCAGCTGAGGTTGCAGGACATGAGAGATTCATTAAGCAGTCGCAATTTAGCAATTGATCAAGCGATACTCTTGGGTTCCAGTGTCCATCGTCTTGAACGCTTGGCGTAGTGCCGCTTATCGCGTTTTCTAATTGGACTGATTGTGTATTCATCAGCATAAGGCCGTTCCTGAGTATAGAAAACTGCCACTCTGTCAGCTGCCCGTCTATTGTCCGTGAGTGATTCGTGATTCGATGATGGCCGTGTTTTGCCGTCTGATGATTCAAGCGGATTTCTAATGACGCTCACCAGATTTCCCGAAGGTACACCGCAATTCCCTATTTTTTCCTTAATTGTCAGAAGAACGATTTCTAACGTGCTGCAAGCTCGGAAATATAGGGTTGGGCATTGGCTGATCGGTATTTCGAAAGAGTGTCGGCAGGTCACACTGTAGGGGGATGTGACAAGAGCGAAGACAATGCTTACCAAGGTCGGTTCAAAGGCATATTGGTAGACAAAGAAAGTTACCAGTTAGAGCTGAGTCGATACGTAGTATTAAATCTCCTTCGTGCAAAAATGGTTGATCAGTTAAACCAATGGAGGTGGAGTAGCTACCGTTCAATGATAGG
>JALZUP010000165.1 GCA_023301505.1 Robiginitomaculum sp. | reverse complement strand
CCCCTGGAATCATACGTTCCTCACGCCATTTCCGCCCCTCACGCCATTCTTCTAGACAGTTATCATAAATACGTTCTGCATCTATTTGCTTCGCTACTTCCTCCATATTCTTGAAGAGTTTTCTTGAGGCCGCTTCCCCTTCCTCAAAGTATGCTTCATGAATTCTGTAGTAAGTCTCCACCATTAGGATAACGACGATCTCTTCTGCTTTATCTGAATCTTCCAGGTAAATCCCCTCAACAGCATTATTCTCCTTAGTGAAAGCGCACGATCGCCTCACTGAATGCTCAATCTCACAGGGTGTCATCTTTAGGTATTCTTTATAATTCATAGGTTTTAGGCGCTCTATACTTAATAGGCTAATCGAAATCAACTTGCGAGCGCAAGAATTAACGTATTAAAAAACACTAAATTATAAAATCGAACCATTTATATTGACGGCAAGAATAGCGAACCGTATGATAGCTCCAATGAACAAACTAAAAACACACGAGACCCTCTATGTTTCCTACCTCTGCGTCATTCTACCACTCTACTTTCTTTATGTTAGTTTCGTGAATGACCTTTTAAGTCCAATCCTCTTTGTGTATCGCGCTGGCAATGCTTTAAGAGGCCATCATGATGATTTTATATTCGCTTGGCTCTGGGCTTATTTCTTCTGGGCTCTCCACATCCTTGCCTCATTCGTGTTAGGAATCCTCTACATAAAAGGGAAGCACCGAGAGCAACGTAAAAAAATCCTAGGAATCTCGGCAATCCTTACCTTTGTCGGAATCTTCTTTCGCTTCATCCGGCCCGCTTGGCTGTCAGACTCAGGAGATCTGATGACAGTCATGGGAATCATGGCGCTAGCCGTATTCATAGGCAACCTCGTGATCTACCTCACCTTCTTCATTTTGTTCAAGAAGCGCGAACCCACCCGCCCTGAACAGTCACCCCAGGATGCCAATCCCCTCCCCTTAGATTTAAAGTGACCAACCCCTCTGTAAACATGCAAAAAATAAACAATAAAAAAACAATGAAAACACTACTCCTATTATTAATGCCACTCCTCATGCTGGCCTCCTGTAACTCCTCTAAGAAAGATAAAGAAATAGAGGTGAAAATCCGCCAAGCCTTGAGTGACCGCATAAGTGATGAACTAGCTCAACACCAAGTCACGCTAAGAGACCGACCTCTTTTAGAGGCTACTCCCCCTGAGCTAGAAATCTCCATCAACAAGAAAATCGCCACCGCTAAAATCATCTGGAAAGTCCGGGCCACTGAGACACTCTATATAAAAAACATGGTGGAAGATGAGAAGACTGGCAAAATGATCCCTGAGCTTATCAATAAGAAAGTAGTCATAACGCGTACAAAGGAGGCTGGCGATCTAATCATGGAGCCCATCGACCTCGCCACCTTTGACTTAGTAGATGGAACCCCCATCCTTAAGGAATATCAGTACGCCGTAGATTTAATCGCACATGCTACCAACGCAGAAGCGCCAATCATAGGTCACCGAAAGCAAGGGATTGAGGGTTTCATTTTCCACGAATCAGGTCACTTACACGATTCAGGTCACTATAAGTCAGAGCTAGAGCGTGGATGGATCATCGGTGCCGATGAGGCAAAGAGATTCATTTTTGACCTCACGAACAGTAAGCCTGAACTCACTGGCACTTTTGAGGATCAGACTAACAAAGACCTAACTCTAAAAATAACTAACATATTGTCTGAGAAGGAACTTATTGCTAAAGGCGGGGTCTATCTCGGAGAAGTCGCCGAATTCCAACTACATCTGCTAGACAAGGGAAAACCCGTGGGCGACCATTTAGAGTTACGCGTAGGAAAAGTACAAACAATTGGTCAAGCTAAGCGTGGAAACAGCAGTGCCTTAATGGGGCTTAATAGCTGTAATCAGAAGGGCTTAGCCCCCATCAATCGAACAGGGATTAATATGAAGGTAGAGAAAAACGAAAGAGTATCCCCTGCGACGTACTCGCTCGTCATAGAAAACGACTACTCTGAACAAGATGAATACTACCGCCCACTCAGAATCGCCACCTTCCCTATCCCTCAGAAAGAGCAATAAGGACTAGCGGAAACCACCTTGCGTGATTTTTAAAAACCCCATGTAGAGAACGCACTCTACATGGGGTTTAAATTTGCAGAGTCTGGTTATACAAGATACGCATGGTATCTTTAGTTTATTTTCAAAGCTGCATTTCAGGGTGGATGAGGGCTTTTTATGGAACCCAGTTTCTTAAAATAACGATAGCGGGGACATCATTATTTTAAGTAGCTATTTCTTCGTTTACTTAGCTTTACTCACCTCGAGAAATCCCTTATTCTCAGTAATTACAGCCATTCCGCTTACTACAACACTTGCTAGATCATGTGATATGGGTGTTAATTGAAGTTTCCATAGCTGCGCTTGGTTAGAAATCCTTTGCGACATTTCATTTCCGCCAGCGCACCCACTGCCAGTAAGCAAATATTTATTATCAGGACTGAATTGCAATACATTCACTGGAGTTATTTCTGAAACTAATGTTGGCCCAACTATTTCTCCAGATTCGGTTTTACGAATAATCGTTTCAAATTTTTCAGATCCAATATATTCTCCCTTAACATTGTAATCGCCAGCGTCACCGCTCTTACCATAACAGATGGCCATTAGCTTGTCATCACGACTGAAGGCAATATTATTTGCGGAAGAATTTTCAAGAGTATATAACAGCTTTCCGGCTTCTACCTGATAAACCTCTGTATTGTACGTAGTCTTAGCATGTCCATCTTCATGAAAAGAATCTAATTTCACATATCTCTGAATAGCTACTATAGATCCATCTTTACTGAACTTGTGCATTTCCACCCCTGTCTTATCGATTGAACTAGGAAGCGGAGACTCATTAATCTCTCGTATATTTGCTGTAAGTGAATACTCATCAAATTTTAATGGTAGAAATTGCCCCGACATTGTTCTTATTATATTATCTGGAAACAAGGCTTTGACTTTTTGGCGTTCCTCGTACGTATCAATTAATTTGTTGTTTTCTATATCCCAAACCTTTACTTCTTGAGGCCAAGAGGACACCGATAAGATAAGCTTTTCGTCTTTAGAAAAGTCTATATATTCAAAAGGACTGCTTCCTGAATACAGTTCTTTAGGCAGATAACTCAAATGACCTCCCCCCCACACTGAGTTCTGACCTTCACTACTTAGAACAATAATCTCCCCAGTGCTTTCAGAAAAAAAACTTTGTCTAGGTTTATGAGTTTTCAACACTCCGCCTAACACTTTAAAAGTTTCCGCATCCCATATTTTGACCTCATTAGAACTTCTGGAAGTGCTAATCAAAAATCGAGAATCTCCACTGAAAGATAAATGATTAACCGGTAACGAGTGGGCCTTTTTTATTGTTCTGATTTCGCCTATAGAATCTTCACTAACACCCCATACAATGATAGATTCATCTAGACTACTTGAGACCAATCGCTCACCTTTAGGGGAAAACTCTAAGTCTGTAATAGAACTCCCATGCCCCTTTAACTCTTTAATTAATACTCCACTAGAGGCATCCCAGAGCATAACCCTGTAGTCTCCTAGGCCTAATGTGCTAGCTCCATAGTCTCCTCCTCCAGTAGCAATGATTTTGCCGTCAGGGCTAAAAGCAACCTCACCCAAGCTATTACCTATTAGTTTTTTACGACCGTTAATCCCCTTTCCGGAAAGGTAAAGGTTGGAATAATCACCAAAGACCATCCTTTTTCCATCAGGTGAAATATCTAGTGAATTATCACCTGCGTTGTATTTAAAATCAATAACATCAACCTCACCTGTCTCCACCGTGTATATATACATATTTAACTTTCCAGCTACGTGGATATATTTTGAGGGACCGCCGTCGATCCATGTGCATTTTTCACCGAAATCTTTCAATATTAACTTCTTACCGCCTAAAAAACTTTGTGAAACTAGTTTACCTTCATCTGTAAGAGCATATAACCTGCCTCCTATAAACTTTTGACTATAATGACCACTCTCAAGTGGTTCGAATGTTTTCAGTAAAGGGTAACTCTCACAGACATATTCTTCAATCGAATCTACGCATTCTTGGTATAGTTTGGGGTTCTTGTGCTTGGGTATTAATATCGGGTTTTCATTTGCAAATTCTGAATTCTTCGTAATTGCGTTTTCTCGTCCATAGCCTTCATAGCCAACAGCTTTAGCACAAATGAGCGCGGCAAGAAAGGGCTCTTGATTTACCTTAGCCAATGCGGCTCTCTCCATCAATGCTAACCCTTCACTTATATTAGATCGATCAATGGCTATTAATTTTTCCTCTTTAGCGATCTCTTCATTCTCTGCACTCTCATCCGCTCTTGCCTTCTGTTGACTAGAAAAAACACCAAGCGATACGACAACGGCAGTCACTAAGGCCGCACAGCTCGCCTGAAGAATACGCCTACGTTTTTTATCTCTCGCATGCCTGCGATATAAATCATTAAAGTTCAGCTCACACATCCCTGAAAGTAACTTCAGAAAGCCTCTATCCTTACCGTCTTTATTTTTGCGTAAATCACCCGCTATAGGCTCCAATGGAGCCCTTAAAGCGGCAGGAAAACACTCCAGAGACGAATCAAAGTGACCGTTCGAAGTTGCATTAGGTTCCCCGTCTAAAATAAGAGCTAGAATCCGCTTGTCATTATCAGGGCTCAATGCCCTAAAACTCTCAATTTCTTTATTAACCCACTCAGACTTGGCAGAATTAGGCGAACAGAGCACTATGAGGTATCTAGAGTCTTTGAGCGCCTTTTCAATAGCTGTCCCCAGATCAGATGAACCTGATAGCTCATCTCGATCGCGAAAAATTGGGCGTAAATTTTTCCCCAAAGTTGCCCCATCAAAAATTTTAGCGTTTCTCAACTCCTTGGGTATTGGGTAATTCTCCAACTTACGATGTAGCCATCGCCCTTGCTTGTCATCTAATGACGAATAAGATATAAACGCCCAGTAATTTAGCTCTTCCATTATCTTTTTTTTATTAATTCAACTATATTATTTATTGTATTTTTATCATACTCTTTAACCTCGTCAGAAAGGCTATGCCATGGCTTAAGGTTATTGTGATGTTGTAAAGCATCATTTCTTACCTCGTTATATTCCCACCCGGTTAGATACTTTGTAGCGTTCCACCTTTCATGCTCAATTTCGGCTAATTCATTAAAAGTGTCTTTATTTACAAGCTTTATCGCTGACTCTATCTTAGACGGCGAATTCTCCATACTTAGTCCCATGTACCTTAGTTTAATAGCTATATGGTCTGCCTGAAGTCGGTTTTGAACTTTAAAAACTTCTGGTAATTCATCCCAATCCCGATGAGAAGGTTTCATTTCACTCCCATCATTAGCGACAGTTGTTAAATATCTCTCATGTAGTAATTTAGCTAATGCCTCATGTGGTTCATTGACTACATTATGCCAGTTTACTAATTTGTGCGGTTGCTCGAGGGGGAAGCAGCCATTTAAAGACTGATTACCTGCCGTTTTTGTGACTTCATTCGTAAATATTTTAGCAAGAGACTTACTCTTAGTGAGCGAGTAGAGAATTCTGCCATCAAACTTATCTGAATTAGTTCTCATATATTGAGCTAAATTAAAATTCTCTTCATCAGCCCCCCACCCACAAAATATTGTACACCAATCTTCTTTGTTTGTGAACTCTAACATTCTAGACAGACTTGCCGAAGGAGTATTCAATTTAAGCTCAACTATTCTAAAATCCGCTATTTTTTCAATATTGTAAAATGACGCTCCCAACTTTTGCTTCGCCAGCAATGCGTTATCAGTAAAAAGAGAGATTTTAAGTTTTCTACCTGCTTTGTAGTGGCCGATAAGCAAAGCATACCTCAAGATCGCTAAAGCTTGAGTTGATGTTCCATAGATTAACAAATGAGGAAAGGGTTCAACAGTTACCGAAGATTCAATATTGGCTAGATTTTTTACCTCTAACGGGTAATCTTCCAAAACTGTTCGTGCCGCTAAACTCTCTACATTGATAAATGATGTAATAATAGATTTATAGACTCGATCTATTGACGTATGCTTTTTGATACACTCTTGCAAATCTGCATTACTGAAGCGTATATGGCACTTCAATTTCTCCTTTATATTCTTCCGGTCCAAATAACTCTCCACGTCCTGAATAACTTCAATATTTTTTAAGTCTTCTTCTGAAAAAGCAAAAAACCTAGAGGCGTACTCGACCCTTAATTCTTGGAATAAAGATTCTTTGCCGTTATTCGCTAATACAATAGGAACTCTCCCCTCGACAACAGAGAGTGCCGAGTGATTTAAATCAGAAGCCAGTATCATTACTTTTTGTCCATTCTTTTGAGCATCGAGTGCGAAGGATGTTGATAAATCGTTCAATCCGTAGATAATTATATGTCTCTTCCAAAGCTTACGTAACAGCTTGTCAAGCACCTCCTTAGATGTAAGTAAGAGGACTCCTAAAAAACCTAAAATAGTCATTATAGGAGAGCCGAACCGTGCAATTTGAAGTAGGTCTGGCATGCGAGCCTCTACTTCAGCCGGCCCCTCTAATGTAAAAAGCTGAAGAGATCTATAAATATGATTTAATGTCCCTCCATATTGCTCTGCGTCTAGCTGGCTAAAACCGATAAACCCAGCAATCCAAAAAAGAATAAAAAACAGAATGAAAAGAAAAATTGGATAAGATTTTTTCTTCATATTGTCGCAATTTTTACAATAGCTGTAATTTAGTGTCCACCATAATATCTAAAAATGATTTCCATACGATCAGTTACTTTGATGTGAGCTGATTGAGAATCAGCTCAATTTCATCACGCTACAAGATATGCGAAATCGTGCCGAAAAAAAGAAATCCGACCCGTTGTCTCGCTAAGGGGGGACTAAAGTGAATACTAGTACACTTTGTATTTGAACAAGGAACCTATAAACCCCAGAGACCGCAGTTAACGAGAGGCCTAGAAGGAATTACTCCACCATGATTTCACCTCAATTGCTCTCCGAAATTTGAACCATATGAGTAACACCCCTCATAATATGTACTCTTAAGCTTTATAAAATAACGATTAGGCTGGCTAGTTGAATCATCTCTACTAGATTTGTAATTATGAACTGCTGCATATTTCAAGTCGCTTTTTCTGGGCATCGGCCTTCTAATTCCACTGGCAGAACTTTAGCAGAGCTTCGTTCTGTGTCAGTAAGCTTAAGAGACTGTTTAGTGGAATTAATATCAGTTACATCTCAAGTCAACGGAGAAGTCCATTTGGTAGTTAGTGTTGCTACAGGTGCGGATCAACTTGCGATTGAAGTGGCTCATAACATTGGGATACCTGTGCATTTGCTCTCCCCGTTAGCTAAAGATGAATTTCTTAAAGACTTTGAGGAACACGATAAGGCGAATGCTTTAAACTTAATAGAGCTATCAGAAAAAGGGTTCAATGGAGGCTCTTTTAGAGAGGTAAACAAGTTTGGTCAGCGTCCAGACTGTTACGCGGAGACTAACGAAGAGCTTTTAAAAGGAGCTGACGCTTTAATAACAATATGGAATGGGGAACCTCCTCACGGGGTTGGAGGCGTTGCCGATGTCTGGAGGTCAGCAGAGCAAAATAATCTTCCTAGAGTTCATCTTAACCCAGTGAATAATAGTAGAGAGGATTATGCGTTAGATCAATTCGTAAAATAAAGGCCATGGAAAATTCAAATCCGCGCCTATAAATGAGAGCGTCAGGAAAATCCCAGTATAACCTCTCCAACAATCGAGTGGAGTTAAATTAAGTGTCCTGTTATACCTGCGTTGCGCATCTAGTGATTGAGCTAGGAAGACAAAGTGAGTGAAACCTCCTTAATTATATTGAAAATATATAATATTGAATTTATTAATTCAAAATAAAGGGTTTACGCTTGCCATCATGTGGTGTTTCTTGAGAATTTAAGAGTGTGAACACTTCCTTAAACCAACTCCCCACCCCTACTGAAATGGTGGATTATCTCAATAAAACGGTTCATGGACAGAGCCGTGCTAAGCATGATCTATCGGTGGCGGTTTATAATCACTATATCTCACAGGCACATCTAGAGGCGCATGGACAAGATTTGGGTCGTCATCACATTTTACTAATTGGGCCTACAGGAGTGGGTAAGACGTATGTGGTGAAACAACTCGCCGCGCACCTGGGTGTCCCCTTTGTCGATATTCCAGCGACCGAGTTTACCGAAACAGGCTACAAGGGAAAAGACGTGAGCGCGGTAGTGGAAGCTCTGTTAGTTGCAGCCAGTGGAGATAAGGAACTGGCTGAACGCGGGATCGTCTTCCTAGATGAAATCGATAAGGTACGGGAACAAAAATTCAGCAATGATAAGCCGGACAATGTGCAGCAGGACTTATTACGATACCTAGATGGATTGACTACGGGAGTGGGAGGCAAGACGATTGATACGAGCCAAATCCTCTTTATTGCTTCTGGAGCCTTTGTTGAGCTAGAAGAGATTATTGATGCGCGTGTGAATGTAAGCCCAAAACCGGCGATGGGGTTTCACCTGCGTGATTCTGAACAAGAGGAAAAGATAACCCCGCGTTATAAGTTGCTCACACAAGTACAGACGGCAGACTTGATAAAATTCGGGATGATTCCTGAATTTATTGGGCGGTTCACTAATGTGGCGGTGTTGCATGCCCTCTCTAAGTCAGATCTAATCAATATCATTACCACTAAGGAAGACTCCTCCCTAAGGTTACATCAACGCATGGCAGAGTTGCATGGGTTGAAGTTAGAATATGATACCGAGGCGCTCGAATTCATTGCCGCAGAAGCGGAGAAGCTAGGAACAGGTGCTAGAGGATTAAATCGAATCCTAGGCCAAGTAGTAGATCATGTGGAGCACCGGTTCCCAGAACTCGCTAATGAGGGCGTGAATAAAGTCGTCATTACACTAGAAACGGTAAGAGATCGATCTATGCCTACGCTTAAGAAAGGGAAACTTCTGGTGGAGAGAGAGGATGAAATCCTAAGGAAGAGTTTCTTAAAGCCTAGACGAGTTAAGAAAGACACTTCCAGCAGTAAAGGTAAGATCCCTGATTTACCGATCTGATCGCTCCGTCGTCCATTCATCACCAATGAATATTTAAATTCATAAATTATAAAAGAGAATTAAGTAAAGGTAGAAGTGTCTTGAATCTACGTTGGCAGGGTTCAACGCCATATGCCGAGATGGGAGATGAGTCGGGGTATTCTAAAGGATCGGCTGATGGAGGACGTTGGCACTTCCGCGGGGAGCAATACAAGCACCTAATTATCTCCGTGGACTTTAATAATAAAACTTATACGAAAGCAGATGGGCTAGAAGGCTGGTCACATAATGGAACCGTTAGTTTCCTTTAGATGTATAGAGGCTTTCTAGTGCGGGTGTGGAGAGAACGCTCCTGCCCCGCATTATTCGTTGCGTAAAACCAATTACAAGAACACTTAGATTAGTGTTCTTTTTCTTTAGCTGGCTGCTTTTGGTAAACCGTCTGTAGCTTAGAGAGTTCCATGACTGTACTGCGCAAGTGGGGATTACCCTGAGACTTCCGTCGCAGTTTAAATAAAGCTTTCTCAAAATCGGCATCAGCCCCTCCCCCATCGGAATTCATCTCATCTCCACCGACTACAGAGTCTCCATCACTTACATCAAGATAGCCATCTTCTACGTATTTAAAAATGCTGGCGCAACTCACACCCAGCGCATACGCGAGCTTCATCAGGGTCTTAGTCGTGGGTTGTGATTTCCCTTCCTCAATAGAGGTGATCGAGTGGCGACTGACCCCTGACGCTTTAGAGAGGTC
>JALZUP010000164.1 GCA_023301505.1 Robiginitomaculum sp. | reverse complement strand
TTTTTGGGTTAGCCGTGAGGACTATTACAGCGTGACTTCGAGGTTTTTGGGTTAGCCGTGAGGACTATTACAGCGTGACTTCGAGGTTTTTGGGTTAGCTGCGAGCATTATTACAGCGTGACTTCGAGGTTTTTGGGTTAGCTGCGAGCATTATTACAGCGTGACTTCGAGGTTTTTGAGTTAGGTGTGCGAATTATTACAGCGTGACTTCGAGGTTTTGGTGTCCCGCTGAGAACCACTACAACTTAATTGATAATTAAACAGGGTAGGTGTTATGCAAACAGATCTGTTGGAAGCTAAAAAGAACGCAGTACACGCTAACGCGCACCAGCTGGATTTACTAGACGATGATGAAGTTATTGTAGATTATCCACTTGCGATAGCCTATGTAGAAAAAAACCTAGAACAGCATCAAGAATTTATTTTTCAGGAAAAGGCATCAAGAGAACCGCGATCACTCGTTATAGATAGAAGTGCCCTTTTAAAGCTGAAGAGCGGGGCATCGGTTCCGCCAGGAATGACTGAAGCGAGGATCGAAATAGAACCAGGGTATGATTGTGATACTTATAGCGCTGATACAAAGGAGGTTTTGATAGGATTACAATTAGTTTGGCTGAGTAAAGGCAGCCCTGAAGGAAAGTGGACAGCGTCATTGAGCAGTATCGCTAAGGCAATTGGTAGATCAACGGGGGGTTTTAACCTTGAATTTGTCAATAATCACTTAAAAGTATTGAATAGAACAAAAATAAGGTTTGTTTATTCATTTGAAGTGAAAGACGATGACGGGACACATCTTATTAAAAGTGCTGAACTATATTTGGTTCCTCAATTAGAAACATCGAACGTAATTTATAAGAACAGCGGGAGAGTAAAATCTGGTCGTGCTCTTCTAAAGTTAGATGACAAGGTCATGAGCAACCTTAATAGCAATCTTGTTGTGCCAATAAATTTTGAAGTACAGAGATCTTTGCGGGGGCATTCTAAGGTTTGGTATCCGCGTGTATGTAGAATATTGTCTGGTCTCGTTGCACACGGTGAGACTAACCCGGTTTATGAGCGTTCTATGATGAAACTCGTCTCAGATTTAAAAGTAACTTCCAGTAGAAAAAAATATCTTAGCTACAGGGAATCGCTAGGCAAGACAATTGTAAATACCTTGAACGGTACACCGTTAACTGCAGAGGGGATGTCCATAGAGGCTTCGCTGCGGCTTAATTCATCTGGAGATGACTGGATAACTGTTTTTAAAGCAACGGGTGTATATAAGGGTTTGAGAAAGATAACCAATGGGGATCGGCTTCCAGTTTTAAACACTGATCCAAACGAGCGCGAAGCAATATTAGGTCTTCTCATTGATAATGTTGGTAGTGGTAATGGTAATTCTTCTCGAAGAAATATAGAAAATTTTAAAGTGTTAGCGAAATTCTATAGCTTCGACTTGGTTTTTAAGTCTACGAGTGAGCTTAAAGATAATATTCAGCAGGGGGTTGAGGTGAAGACAACTAATCAAGGTTTTTTTATGGGGATTATGAAACGAAATGTTTTACAGGCAGGAAAAGCGTGGGTGTTTGACCCCGTTGAAGAAAAATCATAGCTGTATCTGGCAACTGATTATTATGGGCGTTACCAGCAAGCTGGCCGATCGTCTCCGAATTCCGCTTCGCTTCAATACGCTTCGCGCATCAAAACAAGTTTTGCTCTACACCTCACTAACGCAAACTGATCGTAGTAAAAACATTTTAAAAGATAAAACCGATTAAAAGATACGGCAAAGGAAAAGCAGATTTTATTCGGGGGCGCAAGTGCTATAAATATAGACTTACAGCCACTACTATGCCTTTTAACACTATAAAACAAGGTGTTTTAATGTTATTATGAGTACTTGCATTTAGGGCGTTTGCCCGAGCGGCGTTACCAGTTCCGCGACAAAATTGGTAGTCAGTTGGATTCATATCATGATTAAAGTCTATTTCTCATCTGTTGACGGTTGGAAAGCTGAAGAAGAATATTCAACAACGCTAGAAGCTGCTAAAGCGATAGAGTATCAATTGGGTTATGGCGCATTGAATGACGCTACTACCTACGCTGTTGATTCTTTTGGCACATCTAAGGCCACAATTGAAGGCGCAACGTTTGAAGATTTGAGGAAATCACTTCCAATATCTGTATCTCAAAACACGCAAATTAATATTGATACTGCTATGACATCGGCAAAAGAAAATAACTTCCAGGATGCTGAGGCTGTTTTGAATATGGCACTTAAAGAAGCTACCACAGGAAACGATCTCACAGCAGTGAAAAAAGCAATTCTAGACATTGAAGCGCTAAAGCCGAGCGGTGACTGGTTTGCTGATTATTGGGGTAAGAGCGCCAGTACGTCAGTTATGAATAGCTATAAAGCGGGGCACGTTAGAACAATCAAGGTAATTGATTGATTTACTAGTATTATTTTTAGCGGCGTTATCGAATCCGCGACAAATTCGATAGTCAAGATGTGGATTTAAGAATGAATATTGAAAAAGATAAGATAGTGACTTGTGAGACTTGTGCTGAAATTGTAGTGCAAGGTTACAGCGATTCAATCGAGGATTGCGACGAGCATAAAAAGAGGGTTCTACAGGTAGAAGCAGAATTATCTGAGGGCTGGTATTTTTTGGAGGAATGCAAAACATTTGAACACACTTATTTGATATCTGATCGTTGTGAAGTGTGCGGCGTTGATGGTAGCAGGGTAGTTTATAAAGCGAGAAATGTGGCAGCATGATTATTCAGAAAAAATTTGAAATGGTCACGGCAAAGGAATTCGTTGTTTCGGTGAGGGGCCAAAGTACTATATATATTGACTTACAGGCACTACTATGACTTATAACACTATAAAACAAGGTGTTTTAATGTTATAATTAGTGCTTGCATTTAGGGCGTTTGCCCGAGCGGCGTTACCAGTTCCGCGACAAAATTGGTAGTTGGTTAGTTGGAGTTCTTGATATGCAAATATTCTTCCGTGGCGCCCTTCAAAATAATATTGTTGATAAAGAGTTTTTACCGGCTGATAGTAGTGTGGGTTTAACCGTTATTGTCACAAGCAAGGACGGTGTGAATGTATTCACAAGCATTACCGAAGTACATAGCTTGTTTCCTAATGATTTTGGGGACTCAATCGCTTTAGAGTCAGATATTCACGGCACAGGAATGACTATGGATGTAGTACGTGATTCAGTGCAGTTAGTGATCATTATAGATCCGGCAGCTGATCCTGATTATCGTTCAGTCTATGCAATCCCCTCAAATACTAACGGCAGCGAGAGTTCTTAAAATGAATACAATCGAAAACCGAGAGCCTGTTTTAGATCATCTAGCGCTAACTAAAATGGTACGCGCAGCATTAAAACAAAAAGGAATAAAGGCAAGCGTTAGAAAGAAAACTATCTGCCAATCTAAAATAATTAGCGTTTCTACAGGTTCCTACGAACAAGATTTTACCGCTGCAGAGCAAAGCCAAATATTGCAAATAGGTTTAGATAATGGGTTCACGAAGGTTCAGGAACAACCTATAGAGGATAATGGATGCCATCCACACGGCACGAACTTTTATCTTGACCAGCTATTTAGAAGGGGAGGGTAGACCACAC